>NZ_JBAHZY010000064.1:0-16077 GCF_037132775.1 Psychrilyobacter sp. | reverse complement strand
TCAAAATTTTTATAAACTACTATCCCAATTCCGACTAATGCAACTAATCCCCCAACTACTAAACCAATAGGATTAGCCATTAAAACCGTATTGTATGCAGCTTGTATTGCAATTTGCGACTTAGTGATTGTTGCAGCGAATATTTCAGCCTTTGTTTTCCCTTGTATAAGTGTTGTAATTACCCCTATTATCTTCATAGCTCCATATCCAGCTGCTAATGATGCTAATACCTGAGTAGTCGCTACTATTGCATCAAAATTTTCACTCATAAACGTAAGAGCTCCAATTTGTAGATTTAACCACTTCATTTGAAGTGGCATTAAAGTGCTTCCTATTAATAGTTGTTGTTTTTCAAGTAGTGCATTTTTCTTTCTAGTTAATCCAACTTCTGAATCTAAGTTCCTCGTTACATCCCCTATAGCGTCTTTAGATTGCATTTGGATAGCTTTAAATCTAATTTGTATTTTCATAGCTTCATCCATCTTACTCGAATATTTACCATATCCTAGAGCTGCTGATGCAACATTTAGATTACTTTCCAAAATAGAAGCTCCTAAAGTCTTAGCAGACTCAGTTTCCCCCATTAAAGCCGAAATCATAGTTTTCTGAGCATCCACACCTTTATCGGTAAGATTATTAAATGAGTCTAAATCATTAGCTAATTCAATAATCTCTTTTGAGAGTCCAAAAGAGTCCCCTCTATCCATCCCAAACCCAGTAAAAAGGTTTTGAATGTCCCCCATAGATTCTTTAGTCTGGACGATACTCATATTCATATCATGAGCATAACTATCAGCCCAATTATTAGCAGAATCAGAGTAACTTTTAAATACCTGATCAAATTTAGTCTGTATCTCATTAAAGCTAGAAGATTTAGCAATACTCTCATTAGCTTTTGAGACAAGAATCCCGACACTGACTGCTCCAGCTACTGCTCCAACCATAGGATTCATGATTTTATTTTTTATATTTTGTAATTTATTCATAGTTTTTTGTTTTTGGATAACTTTATCCATGCTTGCAGAGATTTTTTTATTTTCAGCAGTTAAGTTTTTCGTTGATATTTTAGCTCTATCCAAACCTTGTTTTGTATTCCTAAGCTTTATTGCTTGGTCTTTCCATTTTTGGTTTAATTTTCCAACTCTCTTTTCAGCTGTTTTAACTGAAGTAGTGAGTGTTTTTGTTGAATTTTTAATTTTACCATGTTCCTTGGTTAAAGTCTTTAAATTTGATTCTGCTATTTTTAAGGCATTAGCCATTTCTTTTGTTGGATTATCAGCATTATCAAACTCACGACTTAATTCCATAACTTCTTTCCTAGCTTCAGACATTGATTTTGCCGCGAGTTTAGTTTGATTTTTAGAAGCTTCTAATTCCGCTCTAAAAAGACCTAGTTTTTGACCCGCTAATTGTGTTTCATTTTTTGTGTTTTTGATACTATCTTTGAGTTTTGTATAATTAGCTATATCTTTTTGTGTTTTTTGTAATCCAACTAACTCACTATCCATAGCATTTATAGCACCATTTGCCTTATTAAAATTAGATTCATAGGTAGAGTCTAATTTGGCTTGTATATTCAACGCAAATTCCATCATCTTACTCATCCGTCATTACCTCCACCCACTTATCAAATGTTTTCAGTCTCATGCTTGTAAAATATTCTAATCCTGTCTTGGAGATCTTAGAAGCCTCCAAACATGTTTTCATATAGTCTTTTACATCTGTCTCTGACACAAAACCGTTTAGAGCAAAAAACCTTGAGCACACATTGTCACTGTAGAAAAATCTTTGCTCTTTAAAGAAATAATAGTTTCATAAAGTTCCCCTGAAGCCTTTGCAACAACATGAGCTAAATATGCCTTATTAAATTCAATTATCCCAGCAACAGGGACTTTATTTAACGCCATATGAGTTTGTGCATCAATGAGATCCTTACCTGTTAGCCTTTCAAAGTCTAATTTTATTTCTATTATCTTTTTCCCTTCAAAATCTATTGGAGTTACTAATTTTATAGATTTTGGAATTTTTATTACTGTAGTCATTTGTTCCTCCTACAATCCTAAATTTTTTCTAAATGCTGCTAAATAATCTATCCCGCCAATAACACACAGGTGATTCATTTTATCTATAAGTATTTTAGGTTCATTATCAACTGTTACAGCTATCCTAACTACTTCTACCTTAGTTTCATTGTCCATAGCTTTAGCTTGCTCAAGCCCACCTAAATTCATACTTTTAGCAAGGTAATTAACTACTACTTTCATTCCAATTTCTTCTATAAGACTAGTTTTTTTGTCCTGCTGTTGAATACTACCTCTTAGAGTTATGATATTTAAGCCAGGCTTCATTAGTTCAAAAGAATTTGATGTGATAGTCCTTTCTTTGAAAGTCATTTCCATTGATTTTAATAATCCAATTATAGGAACCTCTAGTTCCCCAGCTATACCTGCTCCACTTATGGTTTCAGTTAAAAACTCTATATTTGGCAATTCAACACTTACTACTCCTACAAGCTCAGTGTCATCATCGTATGCATTAAATCCATTTAATACGTGTGGTATTTTTGGCATCTATTCCCTCCTAATCGACTAGATTTCGTAAGTCACGAAATCTAGTTTTTATTTTTTATCCAAATAATGTTTCTAAATAACTTGGGTTATATTCTTGTGTATAAGTAATTGTTCTAAATGGTACAGGAGGAGAAAAATATGTAAAGAATGATCCAATACCATCTAATAAACTAGTCGTTGGGTTATCGCTCTCTCTAAATTCTATTTCTCCACCTAAGATATATCCACCAGATTTAAGTCCATCTAAAAAGACTTGATCACTATCTATTATCTTATCTATACGTCTTGGAACCATAGGTTTATCTAAGTCATTCCAATATGTAAGGATAAATCTATTGTTATTCCAATAAAACATTCTTTTGGCAGGTATAAATGAATCTTTGGGATCTGTATTAGATGGATAACAAGCGGTTCTATTACCCCATGCTTTCCATCCTCCGATAAAGTTAAGAGCTGTAAGTATTCCATTACCATTTAAATAATTAGCTCTTACAAGATCTAATATGACCACAGTCCCATCCCCTAGAATCAATCCATCCATCTTAAATAATTTGTTAGATGGTGATTCAAATGGAATATCTTGATTTCCATAATCAACTTGGCACATAAGAGCAGCGACTTGAATTGACATATGATACTTTTTATCCCCTAATTTTACTTTTGGCCAGCATACAATTTGGTCCTCATTAACATAATTATTATCATTTTTCCATTGGGGAACATCTGTATATTTTTTTACTGATTCGGTAGGGACATCTACAACAGTGATCCCCTTAAATATTCCATTTATCAAACTCATTTTAGTATCCATAATGGCAGCTACTTCTGATTCACAAGAAAATTTAGGACTTATAGCAATGGAAGGAATCAATCTAAATTTTGGGAAAATATCTTCTACAAGTTCAAATCCAGTTTTCCCCCCAGTACTAACATCTATTCCACCGATTATGTCGTCTTTATCTACCATACTTGGATCAATGGCAGAATAAGTTACTTTTAACGGTGTAGTTAATGATCCACCATCTATTTTAGAAATAATAGTATTCCCATCGCTATCTAAACCTATAAGATAATCAGTTTCTTTTTCATATGTCGTATCCCCAGCACTATTTTTTACAATAATATCATCTTTCATAGCTCCTTTATCTGCTAAAATCCCAATATCATCTACTAGAGCAACTACTTCATCCACAATTTCTTCTTTGTGTATAGTTGGATCTAATACATTTATAAAGACCACAGGTCCAACTCCAAATTTACTAAAGAATACATCTGCCGACTCTGCAAGAGTATAATTTACTATATCGTCTATAGCCCCAAAATTTTCTACATATTCCCCCATGGAATAACATAAAATAGGCTCATTTACTTTAGGAGTATTTGCATTATTAATTGCTGCTGTTCCTACTACTACCACTAGGTTCCCAGTGGCTACAGACGGGACTAGACTTGTTGGATTTTCATATCCATAAATACCATGTTTATAACCCATTATTTAGCCACCTCCACCATTTGTTTTTTTATTTCTCCTAATACTGAATTAAAAGTTGTATGCAGGGTAGCCCCTTCTTTTTTTACATCTGATTTGGCTTTGGCAATGTCCTTTACAGATATAAACAATCTCTCAATACCTTTATATTTTTTCTTTAATTCTTTTAGTTCTTTAGGTACACCTATAAATACAGATCCTGTATTAATTCCTTCTTTAAGAAGGAAAGGTCCCAAATAAATAAATCTTTCTTTTTTTTCTTTCTTTAATTCTTTTTTTTCTGGTGTTTTTTTCACTTTATAGACCTCCTAATAATTCATTTCAAATTCTGGTTGAACCATTCCAAAGTTTACATTTAGAACAGCTATAAACAGTGGATTGATATCTTCTTCTAAAAATTTATATTTAAATGGAAATTGGAAAGGGAAACCTCCTATCACACGTACTTTCAATATTTTGCTTCTTATTTTTTGTATCATATGAAGCAGATCTCTATGAGCAGTTTGGTTTTCTAGTAATTTATCTTCCATTGAATCGTTTTTCCCACTAGTTGAAGTTGTCCCAATTACAATTTTTAATTCTGTTGTACTTTTTTCGATTTCATCTTCTCCTCCTAGTGTTTTTAAAAAAACATAAGGAAATATATCTGACATGATATTTTTAGGAGGGATATCTCCTAAAAATACATTAATAGGGACATAGTCCCCATTTTGATTTTTTAAAGTTGTATCTTTTAGGAGATCTTCTAAAAACTCCTTCATTTTGTCTTCTAATATTGCTGGTGTCATTTTGACCTCCTTATTTGCTTTCTAAGGGTTTTTAAGTTTTAAATCTATACTTATACCTTACCCACCGCCTTTTAACAATCTATTTGTTTCTTTTTCCATTTCTGCGGCTAAAACTTCTTCAATTTCATCATTCATAGGTTCTTTTAATTCTTTACTTCCTAACATCTGTGGTGCTGATAATCCAAATAAAGCCTTTATATTGTTTCTAGCTCCATGTCTGGTAAAAATTATTTCTTTCCCACTATTTACTTCAGCTAAAAAGGTTTCATCACCCATGGTTTTAGAACTCCCTTTTAAAATAGAAGCCTTTAGAAACTTCCCTCTTCTACTTGGATTTAATCCAGAGTATTTAAAGTTACTTAATAGCAATCTTTGTCCTCTATTTTTGATACCGCCTTTTAAACTAGTTTTAGTTGCTTTTTTAGATTCTAAATACCTGTTTAAATACTTTGCCTTTACTGAGTATCTTTTAGTCGCTCTTTTTACAGAACTAACTTTTATGGATTTAGTAGCCTTGTTAATAGCTTTACTAACTACCTTTGGGACACCATCTTTTATATCTTTTAATCTTAATTCCAGTATTTCTAGATCCTTAGATCCTACCTCTACCATGACTCATTTCTCTCTATTTTAATTTCATATATCCCATCTTCTTCAGATACAAATAAGATAGAGTATTTTTCATCATCATAATAAACTTCTTCATGAATTACTGGTTTTTCTATCAATTCAGTCTCTATAAAGATAGTTTTTATATCCCTATAATGCCCATCTTCGCTCCCTAGAGATTTTGATACTTTGTCAAAATCCATTTCTTCTTCAATACATACTATGGGAATATCATTCCAGGTGTGTTCTTCAGCGAACTCACCTGGATTAATAAATACCCCTCTGTCTTTATTGATAATGTCTTTAAAACTCATAGGTCCTCCCTATAATGCTTTTAAAATTTCTTCGATTTTCTTTTCTTTTAAAGTTTCTTTTAAAACAATTTCTTTCGAATTAGCAAATTTTTCTAATTCATCTACAGTTAAAATTGTCATTATTTCCTTTACGGTTTCAACACCTATAGTATTTAATTTAAGTGTTTCATATTCTTCTTTAGTAACTGTACTTTCTTTTATTTCTGCCATTTCAACTTCTAATTCTAAAACTCTTTTACCTGCTCCATTAGAGGCTTCTTTAAACTCTTTAATAGTTCCATCATCTACTAATTTTTTTACTAATTTTTCATCTTTAATATCAACAACATCGCCTATCTCATAGTTTTTTTTTGCAGTCACATATTTTCTAATAAATTTTTTCATTTACTCCCCCTTTATCCCACTACTTTCCAAGAAAAATATGCACTCATGTCATTTGGTTGCAATACTGGTCTAGACTCAGTGGTGATAGATTTTTCTTTGCCATTTTGGCTTACTTTTACATTTGAATGTCTTATTTCTTCATGAATATCACCTTTAGAGCCCTCATTAAAATAAACTATAGGTGCGTATAATACTTCACCATATATTGGTCCACCGATAACAGTCCCCGCAGGTATAACAGAGGTAATAGTTCCGTCAGTATCCGTCAATGTTCTATCATATTGATATAAATGTACGGATCTTTTTTTGTAGTAGCCTAAATATGCTACCCCAGGACCTAAATCTTTTTGATCGCTAGACATAACATCAATTCTTCTGTTATCTAATAAAGCTTGGACATTTGGATTATTAATAAAAGCATCTGCTCCTACCGTATCCATAGTGATAGCCCCTATTTTCCCACCAAATTTTTCAGCATTTATAATCCATGCATCTAAATTTTTCAATGGATTAACTGTTGCTAAATCCCATGTAGCTCCTTCTCCTAAGGTCCCTTGATTTGCCATTTCGTAATTGATTTCGTAAGATTGTTCCTCTCCAATCGACTGAACCTTTCCAGTTGTTAAGAATTGTCCCACCATATGTTCTTCTTTATTTGTGATACTTTCTTCTTGTTTCGCAAGAATAGTTCCGGCTCTTTTTGCCATTCTTATACCGGCTTTAGTCCCACCAGTTATATTTTCTCCTGCTTCTCTTACAAACACATCTTTGGGAGTAAGAATATGTTTAGGAGCTATATTAGGAGCTGGGATAGAGTTAGTCTTAATCCCTTGTGCTTTCATAACTCTTCCATCTTCAATTTTTGATACAAATGGAGCCATTCTGTTTCCATTTACAGTAGTTTCTAAATCTATTGTTTCATCCTCTACAGTTTCTCTTTTGGGAAAATATAAATCTCTCAAGAAACTCCTTTTGACGTCTTGCTTTTTTCTGATTTTTCTTATAGTTTTTGTTATAAAAACACTCATATTTTAAACCCTCCTTAATATAATTCTTTAATAAAAATACTGTTTTTTCTGGCTGCTTCGATAAAATCAGCAATTGCAGATCCTTCTTTTACAATTAAAGCATCTTTATTAAATTCCCCAGTGAGCATAACGGTTGCTATTGTGTCCCCAGTAGTAGCATTGACATCCCCAATTAATATTGAGTTGATATCTGTATATTCTAATTCTCCTGCAATATTACTTGTTCCATCAGTATGTCGTCCTAATAGTGTGTTAGCCTTTAATACTGTCCCTGACTTAATTATTGCTTTCCCTAGTACTACTTGAAAATTTCCAGCTTTTAATTGCTCTGGTGTATAAGTTGTTATTACGTTTCCCATATTTTAGTTACCTCCTAATTTATTGATTTATTCCATTGGTAAAACTTTGAGTTGCTGCATTTAAAATCTCTTCATCAAGTTCTTCTTTGTTTTCAGGAGGAGTTGATTCAGGTATTTTAGCACCACCACTATTTGTAAAATCTTCTTCTCTTTTATTGATCTCTTTAGTTGCTTTGTAAACATCAGAATTCATGATTTCTAATGCCACTTCTCCTGCATTTTTGAACTCTACATATTTTGCATTATTAACTATTTCTCTTGCTCCATCTGGGACATTCTTCAAGTTATCTAAATTTTGAATTCTAGCCCTTTCATTTTTTACCCCTGTTTCCATTCCTTCTTGAACTATTTGATTAAATAATTCTGGATGCTCGTTTTTAAATTGTTCATATTTCATTATCTTCCCTCCCTTCTTTTGTGGTTTTATATTAAGTTCTGGCTTAACAGTATTTTCAGGTTGCACACCTTTCATTTTATCTATAATTTCCTGTGGTACGTTATCATAAAAATTTACTATGTCAAAATCTGAAAAGTTTGTAGCTGGTTCTTCATTCGAATAAGTTTCTATTTTATCTATAAATCCATTTTCCAAAGCTTCTTCTGGATTCATCCAAGTTGTTTTATCCATCATTTCTGCTATTTCTTCTCTACTTTTATTTGTCTTAGTCATATAAACATCTATGATAGACTCTTTTATTTTGTCTAGAAGGTCTGCAGTTTCCCTGAGATCTTTTGATTCCCCTCTACTACTCCCCTTGGCATTATGTATCATCATGGTTGAGCCTATTCCCATTCTTATTTCAGAACAACTCATTGCTAAATAACTTGCTGCACTAAATGCTGCTCCATCGATATTACAGATAGTCTTTATGTTGTTTTCACTAGCAAACCTCCTAAATGAATTACTCATTGCATGTGCTTCGTAAACATCCCCACCTGGACAATTTAAATTTAAATGGATAGTGTCCACATCTTTAAGGTTGTTTAATTCTTTTAAAAAAGCCTGTGAACTAACTTCTCCTAATTCTGACCAAGCCCACTTAGTAATAGCACCATATATACTTATATCTGCTTTTTTAGTTTCTTTATTAGTTGCTATATTCCAAAATTTCCCAACATTTTTAGCCATTTGATAGTCCTCCTGCTTCCACACCATTTATGTTTAATTCTCTGATTTTATCTTCTTCATTTCCTCTTTGCTTTACTATTTCGTCAAAATCATGCCCATATTCCTGACATTCTATTTCTCTAGTCGTAAAGTTGTTACTAAATCTTAATTCAGCTGCTTTAACTTCTTTCAATGGATCTAAAGTCCCTTTTTTAGGTCCCACCCACATAGCTTTGCAGTATGCACTTCTTTTTATTTCATTTTCAAAGAATCCTGGAGCTTTTATCTTTCCATCTGCAACTAATTCAAGTATAAATTCTTCATAAATAGGTTGATTAAAATAATCTTTCATCATTTTTCTTACTGCAATAAACCTTTTCCATGCTTCTTCTAATGCTGCCCTACTGGCGGAATATGAACTATCAAATCTACTCATAAGAATATCTCTAGGAATCTCTAAAGCTGTTCCTATCTCTTCGATAATAGAATCTACAAATGCTTTATAGTTTGCGTTTGGTCTCGTGGGATTGACTGTTACTATATCGTCTCCCTCTGATAGCATCTGAATATTATTTGAACTCATCTCTACCTTGCTACTGTCTCTACCCAAAACCTTGTTTTCATCATCTACATCACTTAGAGTTCCAAAATTATCCTCATTGTCTAACCCTCGCTTGATGAAAGTACCAAATATTCCACTTATAACTGCTGCATTGAGTTCTGCTTTGGAATACCTTCCTAATTGCAATAGAGATTCGATAACAGGAGCTAATACAGGTACGCCACGTCTCTGCCCGACTCTTTCAGGCTCTAGCATATGGAGGATGTTTCTCCTCCCTGTACTGCCAAAAGCTGTAATTCTTTCAGTTTTAACCGTATAGTTATCCCCTGGATGTTTATCAGCAACATGATAGGCTATTACTTCTCCACTATCATTTAATTCCACTCCACCTTTTATATCTCTACTCCCTACATTAAATGGATTTGTTACCCTATCAGCTTCAATTAGTTTTATAGATAAACGACTTCTTACCCCTGATCTTTTTTTTAATGTTGGAATAGCAAATACATCGCCATTCATAGCCCAACTGAGAGTAGCTAAAGATTGTAATGTATAAAATGTATGTAGCCTCATAGAATCAGCATTTGTAGAG
Source organism: Psychrilyobacter sp. (assembly GCF_037132775.1). Classification (GTDB taxonomy): domain Bacteria; phylum Fusobacteriota; class Fusobacteriia; order Fusobacteriales; family Fusobacteriaceae; genus Psychrilyobacter. The sequence goes on along the minus strand of NZ_JBAHZY010000064.1, from coordinate 6,274 downwards.
TTAGCCCAATAATCAAATTCTCTTTTTATTGTCTTTTCGATTTCTACAGCTTCTTCACGTGATATCCCTAAAAAATCATTATCGATAACAGGCTTAGGAATCAACCCAGCTCCTACTACATTTGCTCTAAATTTCTTTATTGCACCACAGGCAACGGGTGTGCCCATGAAGAGATCCCGACTCCTTTCCCTAAGATCAACTATATTTTCTATTATGTCTTCATCTGGTCCACCACTCCCAAATCGCCATCCAAGAAAGTTATTTTTTCTTTTACTAGCTCCATGATCTGAATATCCAGAGTTTACAAATTCTAACTTTTGTTTAGCCACTTCTCGATTGAGTGCAAATTGAGGAGAAATTTTAGCTATAGCTTTATCTAAAATATTTATTTTCTTCATTTCCTCCCCCTATAAGTCTCTTAAGACTACTGAAACACTCCTAGGTCCACTAGTTCCTCTTTTAATTTGCAAGATCATACGTTTCCAGTATTCTATTCGTTTACTTATAAGGTTTAAATCTGCTCTTTCAAGCTCTCTTTTCCCTATTTTATATCTCTTTCCCCCCATGGCGACTGTATCTTCGGCTTCCATCCATAATTTCAACTTGGCTTGTGCTTCTTCTAATGTGAAGATCATCCCTTCCTCCTTTTTTTAACTCTCTTTTTTCTTTTTAAACCTGCAATATTTAACTCTTTTCCCTAACTCAATCTTTGCAAAATCTTCTAAATCTACTTTTAGAATCTCCAATGCTGCTGTAGCATAGTTTCTAATATCTAATGCCTCATTCCTGGCTCTAATTTGTTTCCATTTTATTTTTCCTTTTTCTACCACTTTTATTTCTGATGTTAACCCTTTAAAATAGTTTTCATCATATCCACGACCAATTGGAAAATTACAGTACCCAGGGCTTTTAGAATCTAATTCTAATCTATTCATCAAGGTATCTTTTAGAGCATTTACCCCTAGAGATAATAGATCAATTTTTTTATTTTTTGTCCTTCTAAATCCATTTAGGATAGGTGTTCCTACTTTCCCTAGACCTTTTATTCCGTATACTCTTCTAATATTTTGGATAGGAGAGATATAATTATATGACTCTTCTGTATTGTGTCCACCAGTATCTATACAAGTACAGGCTATTTTCATAGGTGTACCATCTTTATATTTGAAATCTTTAATTAAAAATTTATCTAATTCATCCCAAGTGTATTGATCTTCTGGATTCCCTCTGATTATTTTATGTTCGATCCCCCAACTTTCTTTATCTTTCCCCCATCCTACTACTTCTATTTCTAACCAACTGTCCTGTACATCGACACCAGCAGTTATTAAGAGCGCTTCATCAGGTATCTCTGCTTCATACTGGATTCTATTCTTAAAGAATTTCCCCCAATCAATTTTATTATCATATTTTTCTTCCCATGTTTCGGCTAAAGAAGTATTTATAAAAACCTTTAGTTCCTCAGGATCATTTTTTACTTCTAAAAATTTATCCCTCATTGCTTCCCATGGAGTAAATGGTGAAGCCATCTCATTTAGGTGAAATCCAATATGTTTTTTAGATTTTTTCTCATGAATCCATTTTCCTTTGCCTTTTTTCCATTCTAATTCCCCATGGAGTGCCCCACATTCTTTACAACTCATTTCGCAAGTCTCGAAATCCAATCTCTTCCAATCATAAATATTAAACCCCCCACAACTAGGGCAAGGAACGTGCCATTTTCCCATGGATGAATTATTATATCGGCTCTCTATTCTAGATAAACCTTTGATTGTAGGAGTTGACATAGCTATTATTTTTCTATTCCAAAACGTAGCTGTTCTTTTAGTTGCTAATGCTAATGGATCTCCTTCTTGTTTTGCAGATAATGGGTATCGATCTATTTCATCCGCTAGAACTATTCTTATAGGTCTTGATGCTAATTTAGATGGTGAATTTGCTCCAATAATAGCAACATAACCACCTAGAAACCCTTTTCTAGCATTTGTAGATGATTTATACACCTTACTATCGATGACAGGGTTATCTCTCACGAATGGAGTCATCCTATCTTTTCCAAATTCTGTTCCCATTACATCGCTAGGATGTACAAAAAGTATTGGGCATGGATCGTGATCTATAAAATATCCAAGCATATTTATTTGAGATTCAGTTTTACCGACTTGGGACCCGATCATTCCTGTTACTTCTTCCACTTCGGGATCTAAAATACAATCCATAATTTCTTTTAGATAAGGAGTTCTATCTGTGTCCCATCTTCCAGGCTCAGAGGATGATTCTTGAGATAATATCCTGTTTTGATCTGCCCATTCAGATACAGTTATTTCTGGAGGAGGAGCTAATACATTAACTATTTCTTTAAACAACAGTCTAGTGCTCTCAATATTCATTATTCCTTCACCTCATATCCCGACATTTCTCTCAGAGCATCATCTATGATTTTTTTTATTAATGCTTCTATCTTATTTTTATCTTTTTCTACTGCTAATAGAGGAGCTAGTTTAGTGGGGATTGCCCTGGCTTTTTGTTTAAAAGCTACTAACATATTTTCTACAAACTTTTTTACCACTGCTACTTCATGTAAGTTCCCTTTTTTTTCTTCTAATTTTATTTCTGATAATTCACGATCAGCCTGTTTTTTTCTCAATTCCTCTGATATCGTTACTTGATTTTTATCATTTTTACTTTTCAAATATCTTATATAACTTTCCACAGACTCTTTAAATAAATAAACTCCCTTTTCTTTTTTCATTACCACTTGCCTTTGAGCCAATTCTCTGAGGGTTCTGTCTGCCACTCCCAAAATATCAGCTAAATTTTTATTGTTTATCTCATTTTCTTCATCCCGATTATTTCCCAATATTTTTTCTGTACTTTTTACATATCGCTTTACAGATTCTAATAAGTCATATTTATTTTTCTCTATTTTTTCTACAATCCCATCATTAGCTAATTCTCTCAAATACCTCTCTGAGATCCCCAGCGTTTCTGATAGTAGTTGACCGCTTATAGTTACTCTTTTCATACACGCCTCCTACAGATATTTTTTTAAATTGGCATCGTTGCGGTAGTAGTACCAATATTTTTTTTATTTTTAAAAACCTTTTCGCTCACGAGCTTACCCGCAATTCTTAAAAAGTCCCTGGGAGTACCTTTTTTATCCTATGTGTACATCTTCTTCATCTTTAAGCTTGTTGTACCCTGACGTTACCTTCTTGATCTCTAAGTTCTCCTTGTCTAACTTAATCTTATGCTTAGTCGCTTTTATCCCAAGTTTTTCTATCTCTAGTTCATACTCTAGTAGTTCAAGTTGCTTATTATATGCCAATTGATTAATCTTTCTAGCTACTACCTCTGAATTATTTTCTATACTGAATATCTTGCTCCCTATATTGACAATGGTTTCTAATGCACCTGCCCTTGATTTAACAGCTCCCTGTGTGTCTTTATCCATACAATCGTTTTCTTTGAAGACTCCTATTAACTCGATAGCTTCATCCTGTATCTTCCCTATAAACTCATTCTTCTTTTTTCTAATCTCTTCATCATTGTCCAGGACTCTCTCAGCTGCTGCTATGTTTTTAATTATCCCTTTCTTCCATTTATTCTTAGAGGCATAATTCTTTAATGATGGATAACTGAGGTTATAGTCAACAGCTATTGCTGCCAAACTTTTCCCAGATTCATACTCTTCTCTTAACACTTCTATTTCGCCTGTACTTGTATACAATGCTAACCCAAGTTATCCACCTCCTAAATGGTAATCATTTGGTAATTAATAATACATAAAGTCTCTCTATGGGTAATAAATAGAAAGGCATCTACAATAGACACCATTCTTGTACCCTCTATCAATCTAAGCTTTAACTAACAAGCTCTGAAATAGCATTACAACATTTTAAGTATTCACCACTAAGTGGGACAGTTGGTGAAATAAAATCACACTCTAAGTGTGTTTATTAAATACCCTATTTGATTTTTAGTATCTAAGTTGCTATATCTAGCTTCTATCTTTCTTTCTTCTCTCTTGTAATGAGCTTTATCATACTCATAGTACGCAACTTTTAGAAATTCTCTGTCATAAACTCTGAACCTATTCACAAGGTACTCATAGACATTACGTTGCTTGTTTCTTTTAGAATTTAATTTGAACTGTCTTAACTCTCTACAAATTAATTTTTTGTGTTTCCCATCTAAAAAATTCTGTGATTTAGATATATATTTCTTTAAATCATATAAAATAATATTCTTTGAAATCTCGTCAAAATTTGACAAAAACTCACTCAAGCCTACTGAATCTAGTTTCTTTTCTTTACTTAATAAATTGCTCATTCTTCTCCTAAACAACGGGAAAGAAGGTTCAAGTTCATATCTAGTTAAGTCATAGTCAAGCTCTTCTAAAAAACTCTTGTTATAGAAATATCTCTTAGTTTTATGCTTCATATGGCTTATCATGTTTATTTTTTCATTTGGGTTGTAATATGGGCTTTTTATAATGTCACCATTAAACTTAACTTCTTTCGTTTCTTGGTACATCAAGAGAAAAATAGTGTCTTGGAAACTTTCAAATGAAATATTTAAATTTATATTAAAAGCTGCCGTTCTAACTTTTGCTCCTTCTAGATCCAAATAAATCTTCTCTTTCTCTAGTATCAATTTTAATTTTTTTATAGCTAACAAGATCTCTCCAGCATTAGCGTTTTTAATGTTGTTTCCATGTAATATTTTATTTGGATTAAGTGAAAGACTAGTACTAACTTTATGTTCTTTTACACCAGATATTTCTGTCCTGATATACTTTAAAAATACTCCTAGTTCTTTATCTTTATAACTTAACTCATATGTTGTTTTATCTTTTTTTTCATTTTTTTCTAAGATCGTTTCTCCTAAAGAAAAGTTATATAAATAAAAATTATCAACTCCAAATTTAATCATCCTCTCATATCTCCCTCCTTTTTCTACATTCAACAAAACCATATGGTTTGAGCTGGCATTGCCTGTTATGACGATTAAACCAGCTCCAGAATAAGGTTTAGTTCAAGATAGAAAAATAAAAAGTCCTGAATAGTATCTCTACTATCCAGGACTTCTTGAGTCTCTACTTTTATATTTAATTTTTTACTGTCCCCTGTGTGTTTCTTCCACAGAGGATGCATTTAAACTCATATTTATCATGAGATATCTTTGCTTGTGTTCTACCTTTGATTTTAATATTTGTACCTTCTGTTGTTGCTAAAAGTTTATTACATTTGTTACATCGGATCTCTTTTATTTCTTTATCCATTAATTGCACCTCGATCTACACCTAAATTATCCCATTTAGCCTTTATTTCCTCATCTTTTTGGTAATTTTTAGCTATATCTAAATATTCTTTTTCTAAGTAATCTTTTATGTAGTTATTCTTTTGCTTTATTTTATCTTTTAAAAATTTAGGCAGCTCGATCCAACTCTTTAAAGCTTTTTGTAATAATATTCTTTTATCTGTTTTGTTAACTAATTTTTCACCGATAGCTATTAGTGTTTTTCTTTCTTTTTCTAGTATTTTTTCTAACTCTTTCTTTTGATTTCTATCGAGTGAGTTCATCATTTTTCATCACACTTCTCTATACAAAATTTAGGTGTAACTAAAACTTCATTTTTAGTCCTAGGGCATACAACGATAGTCTGAACATGTTTTTTTCTATTGCTAAACTTACATTTTTTACATTTCATAACTTATCATCTCCTCGATAAACTACTTAGTTAAACTTACCAAAAGGGGGGGGATGATAAGTTTGGCTTAGGAGTTTATCTTTTATAAAATAATAATCTCCCCCTAGTTTTTATAATTCTAAAATTTCTTTCATAATTTTAACGTCTTCTGCACCAAGTAATATTACAGATTCATCTTTTTCACCATAATATTTTTTTAATTTTTTTACAATCAATATTTTTAACTCGCTAATTTCTTTTTTTAATTCTTTTTCCATAATAAATCGACCTCCTAAACAGTTATTTTTTCTTTATTAAATCTACGACAGATGATATTTTCAAACTCTGTATTTACAGAGCTACTATTAATATCAAATCCATCTCGACTGGCTATTTTTTGTTTAAGAGATTTAATCTCTTCTTCTGTCATTTTTTCTACCATAACTTTTACCTTGTCTTTTCTAGTTAACTTTTTAGGTTCTACTACCTCTGGTATTAAGTGATCTTTATCTTTTAGGATAGCGATAAGGATAGCAGGGTTCATCAATTTATCTTTTAATTTCATAAATTTTATTACTTTCT
>NZ_JBAHZY010000015.1:0-9164 GCF_037132775.1 Psychrilyobacter sp. | reverse complement strand
AGATATTCTCTAATTAGCTCTTTTCGTGCTAATTCATCAGGGGATAAATCTTTTCTTCTTTTTCTCATAAAAAAACCTCCAAATTAATGTAATTGTAGTTTACACTGATTTGGAGGTTTACACAAAATATGAGACAGACCCGGCAGTAGATATGGGTGGGCCTATCAATAAAGCGGCATTTACTTTTGTGCAGCTATCGCTTCTGGAAATTATGCTCCCCATGCAGCAGTTATGGCTGGTGGAATGGTTCCACCATTAGGAATAGCTATTGCTACAGTATTATTTAAAAAGAAATTTACAAAAGATGAAAGAAATTCTGGTAAAACTAATTTTATATTAGGAGCTTCATTTATAACAGAAGGAGCTATACCTTTTGCAACAGCAGATCTATTAAAGATCATTCCTGCTTGTATAATTGGTTCTGCTCTTGCTGGTGGAATGGCCATGTATTTTGGAACAGAATTACCTGCTCCTCATGGTGGATTATTCGTTCTTCCTATCATAACTCATCCAATGATGTACCTTCTTTCGGTAATTACAGGGTCACTTGTAACAGCAGGTATAATAGGAACACTGAAAAAAGAGATTTAAAAAAGTGTCGAGAATTAGTAGTTACTAATTCTCGACACTTTTTTATACTTTCTTAGAAAGTATAAATGCAACGTCACCTTGTTTATTTCCCATCCCATGGTTTTATGACTTCTTTTCTAATTTCGATCTTCTCACTTGTTGATAATTGATAGTATCCATCTACAATTCCGCTATCAAACCCACCATATTCTGGGTTTGGTAAAACTATAAATTTAGTTCCATAACTATCTTTCATATCTTCTACATGATTTCTTCTGTCTATATTTAATTTACGATGAACTGCACTATCAAAATCATCTAGATTATCTCCACCTAAAAGAACTATTGTATATCCTTTGTCCTCTATACTCTTTAATCTCGATGCTTTATTTGATGTAGTAGTTTTCCCCAATACATGCTCTTCATCTGCAAAAGGGGCTCCTATATTTTTTAAATTTTTTATTGTTGGTACTGTTAAGTCGGCGTTTCTGTTTGAAACATAAAACACTTCAAAACCTAAGTCTCTTGCAGTTTTTACAAAGTCTACAGATCCCGGCACTTCTGTTGCTTGTTTTGCATTTACCCATCTTGCCCAGTCTTTGGGACTAAATAGTTTATTATTAACAGCCTGCCAAGCAGCAAATGCACTATTATCTAATACCGTTTCATCTAAATCTAATACTATAGCTAATTTTTTATCCTTATTTTGGGGATCTTTCACGATCTCTTTTAAATAGAATTTCCCAGAATTATACGCTTGATGAGTCAATGCTCTATATTCTCCTGAATCTCTTACCCATACTGTTCCAAGGATAGATTGATTGGCGAATTTTGCTATATCATGATTTTCATTAGATATCATGCTAATTTTTGTAGTCGGTTCAGGTACTCTTGTTTTTATTGCTGTACAAGCTGTCCCCAGCGCTAATAATGCTGCAATTAATAATATTTTCTTTTTCATTACTACCTCCTATAAATTCAAACTTTAATTAAGTGTAGCATAAGAAGAAAAAAAATCAATGAGACGGTTATCTATAATAAGAATAAAAGGGGAAATGGATTTGTTAAAAATTAAAATTATTTGATAATGTATAAAATCTAATCATATCTTAGAGATATTTTCTTCAAATAAAAGATTGATTATATAAATATTTTTGAAATTTAGTTGATTTTAATATATACTATATTTACAGGAAAAATAACATATGGGGGTTAGGAGATGAGAAGAAAGAAAAAAATCAGAATAAATAATCGTTCAGCAGCTAGGAAGGGGGGGTTTCTAAAATTCATATTTTTTCTTATAGTTCTCTTTCTAATATTTCTAATTTGGTATGTATTTTTTAATTTAAATAACTTTAAAGGGTAAATTATAATTCCAGTCATCTTGTAGGAGACCGAGTAAAGAATTTAATGACAAATTTTTTTATCTCCTTCATTCAGGGGTAGTAATAGAAAGGCACTTAGAATTTTTTCTAAGTGCCTTTCTAATCTTCTAATAAGAATGGATTGATTATATCCATATTTCATTTTAATATACATATATAACATATATGTTTTTTTGTTATCCGTTAAGTGTAGGGTATAATTAAGTTTTTTTAAAAGAAAAATTTGAGTTCTTTACTACAAAACACCATTTTTATAGTACATCATGTACAATTTATAGTAATATACTATCAATAAGATTCATCATTACCCATATATCAATTTAATATATATATTTTTAATATAGTGAAATAACTGATACTATAATTATATAAATAAGATTTCAATAGGAGGAAATAGAAATGGCAAGAATTAAAAGAGTAGGCATAAATTTTTTAAACTTTTTCAAGGTGGAGGAGATCTTACCAGCAGAATTTAAAGGGAACCACGAATTAGAAAACTTTGATAAGATACAAAATACAGAATTTTATATCAACTTCTAAAAAAACATTATTAAATATAAAAAAACCTGTAAACTTTGACGGGTCTGTCTCATATTTTGTGTAAACCACCAAATTAGTGTAAACTACAATTACATTAATTTGGTGGTTTTTTTATGAGAAAAAGAAGAAAAGATTTATCCCCTGATGAATTAGCACGAAAAGAGCTAATTAGAGAATATCTTAGTAGAACACCTAATACCAGTTTGGATTTTAGTGCATTAATTAAAGAAATGATGGGACAAATGATTGAAAGTGCTAAGTTCTGGTTGCTTAAAATGAATGAATTAAAGAATAGAGGTGTTAATGATACTCCTTATCATCTGTGTTGACGTTCTTACAGGATTTTCTAATGCCATAGCTGCTGCTTTTCCTGATACAGAGATACAACAGTGTATTATTCATCAAATTAGAAACACTAGTCGATTTGTATCGTACAAAGATATTAAAGAACTTATGATTGGTCTAAAAAAAGTCTATAAAGCTAATACTGAAGATATCGCTCTTTTTGAGCTGGATAATTTTGAAGAAAAGTGGAAGAAAAAATATCCACAAATAGCTCTTTCCAGGAAGTCTAATTGGGCAAATTTAGCTACATATTTTAAATATCCTCAAGAAATTAGGACTCTAATTTACACTACCAATACAATAGAGGGATTTAATAGGCAACTCAGAAAAACAAGTAAAAGTAGATCCGTATTTCCTACAGATGATAGTCTATTTAAGCTTCTTTATCTTACTACGATGGATATCACGCGGGAATGGACTGGGCGCCGAAGAGATTGGGGTGTAATCTACTCTCAATTACAAATATTTTTTGAAGAAAGATTAAACTAAGTGATAATCTAAGATACACCTTTTAAAAGAGGCTAATTTTAGACTCTGCTATTGACATACAGAAAATAAAGTTCTAATATATTAAAAACGAGAAGCAATAATTAAAGAATTATTACTCCTCTTTTTATAAAAGTTTTACATTAATTTTTAAAGTTTACACAAAATTTGCAACAGCCCCAAAGTTTTCACTTGTTTTTTTTAATTTAAAATAGTTCATAGGGTTTGTAGATATCCCGTTTTTCCTAACTTCAAAATGAAGGTGGGGACTAGTTACTCCTTTCCATTCTACCGGCCAATAAATATTTATCCTAGGATCTTTCATTATCAACTCTTGAGTTAGATATTTCTTATCTGTTTTTAATTTATTATCAATCTTCAATTGCCCTGCCTTTATTTGAAATTTATTTTCTATCTCAGAGAGAGTATCACCTTTTTTAGTTCTACGAAATAGGAGTTCCTATTTTTATTTATTTAATATTAGTTATTTCTATGTCCATTTCCGATAGACCCACAATTACCTTTCATACCCTTATGACCTATCGAGAGTCCAAATTTATCTTCTATATCACTTCTAAATTTCATACCATCCAATCTTTGCTTAGCTTTCATATCTGATGTTTGCTTATTTACTCTTTCTACACTCTTCCAGTTTACCTTATCTTCTGATAATAGTTTTTCTAATTCCAATTGTTTAGATCTGACATCTAAACCTTTTTTGTAGTTAGCTTCCCTTCTATCTTCTATCATCTTAGTTAATTCTGTTTGTTTTTTTTTCGATAAGTTATTCATCATTTGAGTCTGATAAAATACTCTTTGACCACTGTTATTAGTATCTCTTGTATTATTATTTCCTGCTCCAAAAGACAGTGCCGATACCATCAATAAACCTACTATTATTTTATTTTTCATTTTAATCCTCCTTGATTTAATTTGTTTTATTTCTTTTTATATAGATATAATAACCGACCTTTGTGAAGGTAGTGTGAAGAGTAAAGAATTTAATTAAAAAAACATAAGACCAGTAAATCCATAGCGGATCTCTAATCTTGTGTTCTTTATTTAAAACTATAATATTATTTTAACCTTTTCTTAATTTCTTTTGTTTCTTTTTCAAATCCTGGCTTTTCTAATAATGCAAACATATTACTCTTATAAGCTTCTACACCTGGCTGATCAAAAGGATTTACTCCTAAAAGATATCCACTGATTGCACAAGCTTTTTCAAAGAAGTAGTACATATACCCTAAGTGATAAGGAGTAGCTTCTGGTAAGTTGATAGTTAAGTTAGGTACATTTCCATCTCTGTGAGCTAATCTAGTTCCCTCTGCTGCCATCTTATTTACATAATCCATAGTTTTCCCTGCTAGATAGTTCAGCCCGTCTAAATTTAAGTCATCTTCTTCAATAACCATATCTAGTTCTGGAGTTCCTATATTGATAAGAGTTCCAAAAAGATGTCTCTTTCCATCTTGGATATATTGCCCCAAAGAATGTAAATCTGCAGTAAAATCTGCTGATGCAGGATACAACCCTTTGTTGTCTTTACCTTCAGACTCACCGTATAACTGCTTCCACCATTCTGCAATATAGTGTAATCTAGGTTCGTAGTTTATCAATAACTCTATTTCTTTACCCTTTCTATGAAGAATATTTCTTACTGCAGCGTATTTATAACAGTCGTTTTCAGCATATGGTTTTTTATAATCTATCATTGCATCTGCTGCTCCTGTCATAAGTGCATCTATATCTATCCCTGCTGCTGCTATAGGTAATAATCCTACTGCTGTTAATACAGAAAATCTTCCACCTACATTGTCAGGGACTACAAATGTTTCATACCCCTCATCTATAGCTAATTTTTTTAATGCTCCTTTTTCTGCATCTGTTGTAGCATAGATTCTGTCTTTAGCTTTATCTTTTCCATATTTTTCTATAAGTAATTTCTTCAGCACTCTAAAAGCTATTGCTGGTTCAGTCGTTGTACCTGATTTTGATATTACATTCACTGAGAAATCTCTATCTCCAATCAACTCTATTAAATGTTTTAGATAAGTTCCTGAAATATTTGTTCCTGCAAAATAGATCTCTGGAGTATCTCTTTTTTCTACAGGTAATTCATTATAAAATGTATGTGTTAAGAATTCTATTGCAGATTTAGCCCCTAAATAAGATCCACCTATTCCAACTACAATTAGAACTTCTGATTGTTTTTTTATTCTTTGAGCAGCTTCTTTTATTCTTTTAAATTCAGCTTTATCATAATCTCCTGGTAAATTTACCCACCCTAAGAAATCTTTTCCTGCTCCTGTACCTTCCATCAATGCTTTTTCAGCTGCCTCAATATGAGTATTCATAAATTCTAATTCATGACCTCCAAAAAACTGGTCATTATTAGAAAAATCAAATGATAATTTTTTCATCTTTTATCCTCCTATAATTACTTAATTTTAAATAAATAATATATCTATTATTTCATCTTTTCCAATTCCAACTTTAATTTTTCAATCTCAAGTTCATTGCTTCGAACTCTTTGGTTTAAAATCTCTATATTCTCTTCATTGATTTTTATCTTCTTTATATACAATTCTGTATTGAACCCCATCTTATTCAATTCATTGGAAAAATCATAGACCAGATGTTCTAATATCAATAGATCTGATTGGCTAGCTTTAGTTTCGTCTATCTTGTTAAGGGTTTTAGATAGATAATAAACTAGATCATATTTATTGATCGTTTTAGCTCCGTCAAAACTTGTGGAATCTTTAGGCAAAATTCCGTTTATATATAAATTTTCAATCGCTCTGTATGCCCAATGTTCATCAGATATATCGCCATACATCTGTGAACTAAAAGTAATAGAGGTCACAGCTACAAATATTAGTAATATTTTTTTCATTTTTCCTCCATCTAATTAACTTTAGTCTTTAGTTTGAGTATAGCATATGTTTTTTTAGTTCGCAATTCCATTCCCAGTCTAAAATAAAACTCAAAAGTTGCAAAACAGAACCATTCTATCTCTTGACAAATAAAGAGAATGGCCAAAATTAATTAATATTAACCATTAATTATATGATGAAATCTTTTTTTTTATCTTTTAACCAATAATCAAAACTATGATATACTTTAAAGAAAATTATAATTTGGAAGGTGGAATTTTATGATTCGAAAAGATTATTTAAAAGACATAAAACGATTAGTTGTAAAGGTAGGAACATCTACCCTTACATTTGAAAATGGATTACTAAATCTATCTAGAATAGACAAATTAGTCCGTGAATTAGCCAACCTTCATAACAAAGGATATGAAGTTATATTGGTTACCTCTGGAGCTATTGGAGCCGGTATGGGGAGTTTGGGTTTAAAAGAAAGACCTAAAACACTGCCAGATAAACAAGCTGTTGCATCTGTAGGACAGGTCGCCATTATCCATCTATATCAAAAATTATTCTCTGAATATGGAAAGCAAATAGGACAATTACTTTTGACTAAAGGAGATATATCTAATCGTGGGAGATATTTAAATGCCAGAAATGTTTGCCTAAGATTAATTTCCATGGGTATAATTCCAGTCATAAATGAAAATGATTCGGTAGCTGTAGACGAGATAAAAGTAGGCGATAACGATACTCTTTCAGCTTTTACATCTACCTTGATAGATGCAGATCTATTACTTATCCTGTCTGATATAGATGGTTTGTATACAGGTAATCCCAAAACTGATCCCAAAGCCACCTTTATTAATACCGTTAAAAAAATCGATGACCATATCAAGGCAATAGCTACTGGAGCTGGAAGTAAATTAGGAACTGGAGGTATGGCTACCAAAATAAGTGCCGGTGAGATAGTTACTTCTGCTGGAATTCCTATGATTATTGCCAAAGGATTTGACCCTTCTATTATAGGAGATATCATGGATGGTCAAGAGATTGGAACATTATTTTTAGAGACCAAGGTAAAATTAAAAGCTCGTAAACATTGGATAACCTACGGAACCACAAAAACAGGAAAAGTCACTATAGATGATGGAGCTACAACAGCTCTTAGAAACCACAACAGTCTTCTTTCTATTGGAATTATAAAATGTGAAGGTGATTTTCACAGGGGAGAAGTTGTCTCTATCTGTGATAGTAATCAAAATGAGGTTGCTGTTGGAATCTCTAATTATAGTCAGGTAGAGGTCAACCTTATCAAAGGAAAAAATTCTTCCGATATCAACCATATTTTAGGACATAAAGATTATAATGAAGTTGTACATATGGATAACATGTTTATTTTTTAATAAAGGAGATGTGAAATCATGAAAAAATATATTAATAATATGGGTGGCTTGGCTAAAAAAGCTTCCAGAAAACTACTTCAAATGGATGCTCCTACTAAAAATAATATATTAGAAGAGATGGCCAAGGAACTTCTAAACAATATAGAATTTATAAAGTCAGAAAATGAAAAAGATTTGATTAAAGGTAAAGAAAATGGTCTTACTCCTGCTTTTATAGACAGATTAACTCTGACTGAAGAAAGAATTCGTGGGATGGCTGAGGAAATTAGAACTGTCAAAGGCTTAGATGATCCTATCGGTGAAATTTTGAGTGGGTTCAGACATGAAAATGGGATGGAAATATCACAGATTCGTGTTCCTTTAGGAGTTATTGGGATGATTTTTGAATCCCGTCCAAATGTCACTGTAGATGCAGCTGTACTAAGTTTAAAATCTGGAAATGCTATCATCCTAAGGGGAGGCTCAGATGCTCTTTGTTCAAACATAGCATTAGCTAAAGTTATTACTAAAGCAGGTGAAAAATTAGGATTACCTCATGGAGCTATTCAATTAATTGAAAACACCGATAGAAATTGCGTAAACGAATTAATTACCATGAATGATTTTATCGATGTTATCATTCCACGTGGTGGTAAGGGGCTAAAACAAGCTATACTTGCAGGAGCAAGTGTTCCTGTTATAGAAACAGGTGCAGGTCTCTGTCACACCTATGTTGATCATAGTGCAGATTTAAAGATGGCTATAGATATTATTATCAATGCAAAAACTTCTAGACCAGGAGTATGTAATGCCATAGAAACCCTCTTAGTTCATAGTGACAGTATCTCAAAATTACTTCCCAGTCTAGGAGAGAAATTAGACAATTTAGGAGTAGAGATTCGAGCTGATGAAAGATCTATAAAATATTTAGCCAATGCTATCCCTACAACTGACAGCGATTGGAATACCGAATATTTAGATCTTATTTTATCTATTAAAACTGTAGATTCCATAGATGAAGCCATAAAACATATAAATACTTACTCTACAAAACATTCAGAAGCAATCATTAGTGAAAATTATAAAAATACTCAGAAATTTTTGAGGGAAGTAGATTCTGCAGCCGTTTATATCAATGCTTCTACTAGATTTACCGATGGAGGAGCTTTTGGATTTGGAGGAGAGATTGGTATCAGTACTCAAAAACTACATGCAAGGGGACCTCTGGGAATCAAAGAACTAACTTCTGTTAAATATATAATTAGAGGAAGTGGACAAATTAGATAATCTAATTTTTTTATTTGGGGTCTGTCCCAAATTACGTGTAAATTACATTTCTTAGCTGATAGAGGGTATCTTAATTGGTACCCTTTTCATTTACCTATTTTTTTATAAATGTCCTTTTAATCTTTCTTCAAATTCTATTGATAGCATTCTTAGGTGTATAATCATTTCAAGTCGACCACTTGAAATAAAAAAAGACCTTTTTTCATAAAAACCGATATAATGTAGTTACGACAACAAACATTAAAGGAGTTAATTTATGAAAAAAGGATATAAACATTTTAGCATATATG
>NZ_JBAHZY010000003.1:0-7956 GCF_037132775.1 Psychrilyobacter sp. | reverse complement strand
GGATGGAAACTCCATCTTTAAGTAGATCTTTCATGATAGATTGTAAATCTAAAACATTTTCAATATTATATTTATCCATAATTTCAGCAATTAATGGATCTACCTCTCTTCTTCTTCTTTTCTTAACCATAAAAACCTCCTTAGTTTAATAGATTAGACTCTATCAACTAAGAAGGTTAAAATTAATTTACACTAAATTTGGGATACGCCCAGAAGTAACAGTGTAGATTCTTTTTATTATGTCAATCCTACTGCTTTTTTAACTTCTACCATCTTAGCTTTAGCTATTGTACGGGCTTTATGAGCACCTTCAGCTAAAATTTTATCTATATATTCAGGATTAGCTACTAACTCTTCACGTTTAGCTCTTGCATCTGCAAAGTACTCTAGAATAGCTTCTAAGAGTTCTTTCTTAGCATGACCATATCCGTAGTTTCCTGCTCTAAATTTTTCTTTCATCTCTTCTAATTTTTCAGGAGTAGCAAATAATTTATATAGAGTAGTTACATTGTTATCTGGATCTTTAGGATCTTCTAATGGTGTAGAATCTGTTACGATACTCATTACTTGCTTCTTTAATATTTTTTTAGATGCAAACATATCGATGGTATTACCATATGATTTTGACATCTTAGCTCCATCTACCCCAGGAACTACTGCGGTACTCTCTACAATCATAGGTTCAGGCAATTTGAAAATTTCAGAATACTTTTCATTGAATTTTGTAGCTATGTCACGGGTCATCTCTAGATGTTGTTTTTGATCTTTTCCAACTGGAACCATATCTACATCATACATTAAGATATCCGCTGCCATAAGTACTGGATATGTAAATAATCCTGTATTAGATGATATTCCTTTGGCTGTTTTGTCTTTAAAAGAGTGACCTCTTTCTAGAAGAGACATAGGTGTAAGATTTGATAAAACCCACATAAGCTCTGTATGTTCTGGTACATGAGATTGGATAAAGATATTGGCTTTTTTAGGATCTACTCCTAGTGCTAGGTAGTCTAAAACTACATCTCTAGTATTTTTACGTAGTGCATCGGCATCTGTAGAAGATGTAAGAGCATGGTAATTTGCTACGAAGAATAGACAATCGTTTTCTTCTTGGAATTTGATAAATTGTTGTATTGCACCAAAATAGTTTCCTATATGTAAGATTCCGCTTGGTTGTATTCCTGATATTATTTTTTTCATATTTTTCCTCCTAAAATAAAAAAAGACCAGTCGAGATGACTGGTCAAGTATATATGTTTTTGCTCTGATTCTATATTTTAATATAGAATTAAAGGATAAAAAAGATATAACTATTGATTGGACGTCAGTCTATTTAGATGAAACAGTATTAAAATTATTAGATAAATTTTTCCACCACCAAGTAAATCTCTTTGACACAACAGTTACCTCCTTTATAGATTATTTTAGGTAATAGTACCTTTTTTAGATGGGAATGTCAACTAAAAAAACTTTATGGTATACTAGGAGAAGAGTACAAAAATCTAGATTTTAAAGATGAAAATCATAACTAAAAAAGGTGGAAAAAGGATATGAAAAAAATTATAACAATATTAATGGTAGTTATAACTTTATTTGGATGTAGTGATAAGGATTCGGCTGAAAAGATAGAGTTTAGAAAAGGTCTTATCTATACCCACAATGGAGAAACGCCCTATACAGGTGAGGGAGTTTCATACTATGATGGTGATAATATAGAGAGCAGAGGTTATTCCAAAGATGGAAAACCAGATGGAGAGTGGATATATTATTTCTATAATGGAAAGGTAAAGAGAAAGGGCAGTTATATTAACGGAAAGATGGATGGTCACTGGATCTACTACTACCATAGCGGGGAAGTAGAGGGAGAGGCAAATTATAGAGGTGGGAAGGAGATCTAAGTACCCTCTTCCCTTGTTGTCGGGTTTCTCCCTCGTAGGGAGAAAACGAGGCAGAGAGTAACCAAGCAATATAAGACAATGTTCCCTCTACCTTGGAGGGAGAGGGTGTCCGTTAGGACCGGAGAGGGTAAAAGAAGGGGTAAAAAAAGGAGGAAATGAAGTTGAAAAAATTAATGATGTTGTTTTTATTATTGAGTTTTATATGTTTTGGAGAAGAAAAGACAAACCCCCAAAAATCATATGAAGTCATTCAGATGGAAGAGATCAATTTTTTAAAAACTCAGTTGATAAAATCAAACAATAAGATAGATGATTTGAGTGAAAAGATTGAGAAACTAGAATATAAAGAAGAAAATAATTTTACTTAGACCTATAGTGTGGATCAGATTTACCAAAATTCCGTGCAGTATTATGATAAAACAATTGAATTTTTGAAATGGATAATAGGTGGAATGTTATTAGTTTTAGGATATCTTAAATGGGATGGGAATAAAAAATATGAAAAAGAAAGAAAAGAAATAACCAAAGAAGTAGATAAAAGAATGGAAAGAATGTTATTAGAAAATAAAGAGTTAAAGGTTAAAATAGCAGAACAAGAAGAAAATGTTAAAAGAAAAACGTTAAAATTAGATGAAAAAATAGAAAAAACAACTAAAGAAATAGATGAAAAACTAAAAGAAGTTGAATATAATACAGAATTAGCATAGCGATTAATAAAAGTAAGAATGAAGAAAAAATAGAAGAATTTGAAAAATTAATTAAGAAATATCCTGAAAAGGTTCAAATTTACATTGAATTAGCTTTTGCTTTAGCAATTGAAAAAAACTATGAAGAGGCAATATCAAATTTTAACAGAGTAAAAGGAGTTAGAACCTGAAAAAAGTAGCAGCTATAATTTTATAGGTGTTGTATATGATTTTTGGGGAGATGATAAAAATAAAAATAAAAACTATGTAGATGAAAAAAAACATTTTGAAGAGGCAATAAAGAACTATAAAAAATCAATAAAATTGAAGTCAAGTTCTGAAAAATATATAATTCTTGAAGAAAGAATGAAAGAAACGGAAAAAAAATTAAAAAAGTTGAAAAAAAAATAGTAGACCCTCTTCTCCTAGTCTCTCCCTCGTAGGGAGAAACAAAGAAAGGGTAGCGGATAAGAAAAAACGACATTAAAAAAATTATGTAAAGAAAAAAAGAAATTAGCCCCATTAAAAAAATTGTGTTAAATGAAGTGTTGTAATTATTTTATAAAAATATTCGAAGACTTACTAAAATATATAGCTTCGATTCGATTTTTTATAAATAATCAAATATGGAATAATAATTTTTTTACGGGTGTCCTTTCTTGATTCCGTTCTTTGGACAAGCAAAGAATGAATGGAGGAACTTATGAATTACAAAAACTTATACAATAAAATAGAAAGTTTAGATATAAAGGGTGTGGGAGAAAAAACTATAGTTGCCCTAAAAAATCTAGGAATAAATACCATTATAGATTTGATATACTTCTTCCCTCGAGCCTATGAGGACAGATCTAATATAAAGAAGATAGGAGATATCAGATCGGAAGAATATGTGGTGGTTATCGGAAGAATCATCTCGGTGGAAAATAGGAAAACTAAAATCCGTAAAACCATGACAGTCGCTCGTATTACAGATGGTACAGGGATGCTGGATTTGGTGTGGTTTCAGATGCCGTATCTAAAAAAATCTCTGCAAATAGGAGAGGAATATGTATTTATTGGGAATGTAAAGAGGGGATATAACTTTCAAATTGTTGGTCCAGAATACAGGAAATACAGTGGTAAATTAAGTGCGGAGATAAAACCTATCTACAGCAGTAATAGAAATTTGTCTCAAAATGGGCTGCGGAAAATAATAAAGGATACGATAAAAAAATATATCCCTCTCATAGAGGAAAATATCCCGCAAGAGATACTCCAAGAATATAAATTAATGGAAAGGAAAGAAGCAATCCTAAAAATTCACCTGCCAAAAAACCTGAGGGAGATAGAGGAAGCTGAAAATAGGATGGCCATAGAGGAACTCCTAATCTTAGAATTAGGGATCTTGTCTAAAAGGTTTCAATTAGATGCTGATAACAGTTCTAAATACAAATTAAATGATGACAGGCAGATGGTGAAAAAATATCTGAATAGCTTGGGGTTTGAGCTGACTAGAGCACAAAAAAAAGTGATTACAGAGATATATAAAGATTTGGCAGGTGGAAAGATTGTAAACAGACTGATTCAAGGAGATGTAGGATCGGGGAAAACTATTGTAGCCGTTTTAATGCTCCTATACCTTGTAGAAAATTCTTATCAGGGTGTAATTATGGCTCCTACAGAGATTTTGGCTGTCCAGCATTATCTATCAATGGTAGATGACATGGCTGGATTAGGAGTGAGGGTAGAGATCCTTACCGGGAGTATAAAGGGGAAAAAAAAAGAGAAATTATTATCCGAGATAAGGGAGGGAGTCGTTGATATAGTGGTGGGAACCCATGCTCTTATAGAGGATCATGTGAAATTTCATAAATTAGGGCTAATTGTAGTAGATGAACAACATAGATTTGGAGTGGAACAGCGTAAAAAACTAAGGGATAAGGGTGAAATATCTAATCTACTGGTTATGAGTGCCACACCTATTCCCAGATCTCTGGCTCTTAGCATCTATGGAGATCTAGATGTTTCCATCATAGATGAGTTGCCTCCGGGAAGGATTTCTATAAAGACCAAGTGGATAGAGTCAGATAATGATTTGGAAAAATCCTATGATTTCATCAGAAAACAATTGGTTAAAGGAAGGCAGACATATATCGTAGCACCCCTTATTGAGGAAAGTGAAAAACTGGCTGTGACCTCTGCCACAGAACTTTATGAGGATATGGTTAGAAGATTTTCTGAATTTGAGATAGGGCTCCTCCATGGGAGGATGAAAAATACAGAAAAGGAAGAGGTTATGGCTAGATTCAAAAAAAATAAAATTCAGATACTCGTATCCACTACAGTGATAGAAGTAGGAGTAGATGTCCCCAATGCTACTATTATGATGATAACCAATGCCAATAGATTCGGGCTAGCAGGACTACATCAACTTCGTGGGAGGGTAGGAAGAGGGCAACATAAATCCTATTGTTTTTTAGTAGCCAAGACAGATAATGATATTTCTAAATCTAGATTGAAAGTTATGGAATCAACTACAGATGGCTTTTTAATAGCTGAAGAAGATCTAAAACTTCGTAAACCTGGGGAGATATTCGGGACACGTCAAAGCGGGATGTCGGACCTAAAATTTGTAGATATAGTCCACGATGTAAAGACCATAAAATTAGTCAGAGATATCTCTATAGAATATCTAAAAAAGTACGAGGGTGAGATACAGGCTAATACATTAAGGATTGATATAGTGGAAAAATTCAAAGTGGATGAAATTAAATAGGAGTAAACTTATGAATATAGTGAAGTTAAAGATGGAAAATTATGACAGAATATGGATTATAAGTGATATCCATGGGTATCATAATTTATTTTTAAAATTAATGGATAGGATAAAGTTGACTGCAAAGGATTTGTTGATTATAAATGGTGACTCCTGTGATCGTGGTTCTTCTAGCCTTGAGATGTATGAAACAATAGAAGAATTGATTGACAGCGGGTTAAATATAATTCATACCTTTGGCAATCATGAAAACCTCATGGTCAATGCCATTGAAGATGGGGAATTATTCGCTTGGTATAGAAATGGCGGTAGGCAGACTATTGATTCATACAAAAAAAGATATGATATTTTGAATAAACACTTAAAATATATAAAAAATATGCCCATAGCAGTTGATCTAGGGAAATATTTTGTAGTTCATGCAGGGATAAATCCTAAAAAAACCATCGAAAGACAAATCCCCTATGAGATGATATGGATAAGGAACGATTTTATAAATCAGCCTATTCTAAAAACTGATAAAATTATAGTTTATGGGCACACTCCTAACTTAGATGGAAAGATTCACTTTGTCGATGATCAAAAGATATCTATAGACTGTGGGAGTTACGACACCGGAGTTCTAGGAGCTATTGAGCTGAAAAGGATTGAGATTATATATGAAAGTACAGATAGGTTAAATATATATTTGAATCAGCATTTTAAAAAAAGATAAAATTATGGGTGTGTTAATACCATGAAAATATCGAAGGATTAAACTTGCAATTACTCTAATATTAAAGTAATCTTATAAAGATATTATTTTATATTTAGGAGGAGAGAGTATGAAGAGGTTAATATTTATAATGCTGTCATTGCTGCTTTTAGCATGTGGAAAAGAAGAGGTAGCCGAAAAAAAGAGAGATACATTAGTGATTGCAGATTCAGCTAATCCAAAATCATTGGATCCACACATGGGAAATGATGGAAGTTCTTTACGAATAAACAAGCAAATTTATTCAAGACTGGTAGAATCAACTGGAGATATGAAAATTGTTCCTGGATTAGCAGAAAGCTGGGAACAAATCAATCCAAAAACTGTAGAATTTAAATTGAGAAAGGGAGTTAAATTTCATAATGGAGAAGATTTTACAGCAGAGGATGTAAAGTATTCATTTGAAAGAATGCAGACTTCACCAAGGATAGCCTTTATCTTGCCACCATTGGAGGAGATCAAGGTTGTAGATGAATACACTGTGCAAATAATTACAAAAACACCATTTGGTCCGTTATTTGCCCACCTGTCCCATCCGGCTTTGGCTATTGTAAATAAAAAAGCCATAGAAAAATATGGAAAAGATTATGGACAATATCCAATAGGAACAGGGCCTTATAAAATTGAATCTTGGGATGCAGGGGATAAAGTTACTTTGGTTAGAAATGATGAATATTTTCTGACTCCTCCAACATTTAAGTACCTTGTAATAAGAAATATTGTAGAAGCTTCTAACAGGACCATTGGTCTGGAAACAAAGGAATTGGATATTGCTCTTTCTATTGGTGCCGTTGATATTGAAAATATAAAAAATAACAAAAATTTAAAGTTGTTGGAAAAACCATCGATCTCATATTCATATATTGGTTTTAATAATGATAAAGAGGTCTTTAAAAATAAGGATTTAAGACTGGCTATAAACTATGCTATAGACAAGCAAAGTATAGTGGACGTAGTATTGGGTGGAGCAGGAGAAGTAGCAACCTCTCCACTTGCTCCAGGTGTTTTTGGATTTACAGATAAAACAAAGGCATACGAGTATGATCCAGAAAAGGCAAGAGAATACTTGGTTAAAGCTGGATATAAAGACGGACTGACATTGACATTGAGCATATATGAAGGAAATTCAAACAGTAGTGTAGCCACTATTGTACAGGCTCAGTTAAAGGAGATTGGTATAGATTTGATTATTCAATCTTATGAAACAGGAGCGTTTTTTTCATATACAGCTGAAGGAAAACATGAGATGTTTTTGGGCTCTTGGGGTTGTGTAACTGGTGATGCAGACTACGGATTGTATGCAGTTTATCACTCTACAGCAAAGGGAGCTGCAGGAAATAGAAGTTTTTATAGTAATCCAGAGGTAGATAAATTACTGGAGGAGGGTAAAATTTCTATAGACCCTGAGAAGAGAGAGCAAATATATGAAAAAGCTCAGGAGATTATAGTAGGAGATGCAGCGGAAGTCATGTTATATAACAGGATTTTAAGTGTAGGAACTCAAAAAGATATTCAGGGATTGAATTTACACCCAGTAACACTGCATGATTTTTATCCAGTTTATATAGGGGAATAAAATAATAATTTAGAAGAAGAAAATATTTGAGTAAGAGAGTATCAATTGGTTGAGACTTTTAAAGCCTATTTAAAAGAATTTGAATTAAATATTAGGATCTGTGAAAGAATAAAAGAAGCTGGCTAATCCATGGATTAGCCAGCTTCTTTTATTTGGTGTATAATCATTTCAAGTCGACCACTTGAAATAAAAAAAGACCTTTTTTCATAAAAACCGATATAATGTAGTTACGACAACAAACATTAAAGGAGTTAATTTATGAAAAAAGGATATAAACATTTTAGCAT
>NZ_JBAHZY010000152.1:0-5685 GCF_037132775.1 Psychrilyobacter sp. | reverse complement strand
ATGCTAAAATGTTTATATCCTTTTTTCATAAATTAACTCCTTTAATGTTTGTTGTCGTAACTACATTATATCGGTTTTTATGAAAAAAGGTCTTTTTTTATTTCAAGTGGTCGACTTGAAATGATTATACACCATATAATAACTATTCATAAATTTAATTATTTATTTTTTGAATATTGATGTTATTGACAGTAATTAAAAATAACTATATAATAAATGATTAAAATTAATATTTATGTCACACTTAGAAGCATTATATATGTATGTATACTGGAGGAATGAAATGAAAATAGTTATTGCCGGTGGAGGAGATGTAGGAGTAAAGATCGCCGAGAAACTCATCTACGAAAACCATGACGTTACAATTTTAGAAAAAGATCCACAACTAATTAGAACATTACAAAGTAAGCTAGATGCCATGATTATATCTGGAGATGCAACCAATATCAATACTCTTATTGAAGCAAATATATTAAGTGCTGATTCCTTTATTGCCGTTACAAACAGTGACGGTGACAACCTTCTAGCTTGTAGTGTTGTAAAAAAATGTTGTAAAAACAATATCTCTATAACCTGTAAAATTGACAGTTATTACCAATATTTTAATGAGGAATATATTTCTCCCAGTGATTTTGGGATAGAGACCATCATAAAACCACTAGAAATTACCGTGGCAAAAATCATGGAACTTATGAATAACCCACATGTATTTGAAATTATGAACTATGCAGATAATATGGCTCAATTAGTAGGAGTCAAAGTTAAAAGAGATTTTAAACATAAGGGAATACCTATCTCTGAAATTTCTATAAAAGATGATATTTTTTCTAAAGTAAGGTTAGTAGCCATACAAAGAGAAGGTAGGGTTATTGTTCCAAAAGGACAGGATGTAATCTATCCTAAAGATAAATTATATCTAGTAGGTAAGACAAACATTGTTAAAGATATAGTTAAAAAGCATTTCTTTAGCCCTATGAATTTAAAAAATATAATTATCGTTGGTGGAACTAAGCATGCCATCGAACTTTCCAAGGCTCTCAGTAAATCAGGTAAAAACATCACAATTATTGAAGAGGATAAATTTAGATGTAAAAAATTAAGCTTTCTATTAAATAATGTTTTAATCATGAATGGGTCAGCTACCGATTCCCATCTGATGGATGAAATTTCCATAGAAGATTCTTGTGTAATTAGTATGAGTGATAATGATGAGTATAATATCTTGTCGGCATTTACAGCCAAAAAATACGGTGCTTCTAAAACCATGTGTATGGTAAAAAATAGTTCTATCGTAAACTTAATAAACAACCTTGATCCCATCGATACTGTATTTTCTCCCCACGCACTTACAATTGGAAATATACTAAAATATACTAGAAAAACTGACCTTTTCTCAGTGTCTGCCTTTACAGAGATCAATGCAGAGACAATAGGTATAAATATTACTCAGAATTCACCTATTTTAGATACTCCTATAATGGATATTAATTTCCCTAAAAAATCCATAATTGGTGTGATAATCAGACAAAGTAATGTTATCATTCCTACTGGAGATGATGTAATCAAAATGGGAGATAAAGTTATTATATTCTTGCTTCCAGAAGCAATCTACGAGGTAGAAAAAATGTTTACTGCTCCAAAATTTAGAGGTAGAAGATGAACTGGAGCTTAATAATAAAAGTACAGGGATATCTTTTACTCATCTTAGGAATTATGATGTTTTTTCCCCTTATGATCTCATTTCATTATGGCGGAGGAGATCTAAAAGCTATAGCTCTTTCTATTGTAATCACTTTAATTACTGGGCTAATCTTTATATTCGTATTTAAATCAGATAAAAAATTTAAAGCTAAGGAAGGCTTTGCAAGTGTTTCATTGGGTTGGATCCTAGCAGCTCTCTTTGGTGGTTTACCATATTTTTTCCATGGATCCTTTGGACCATACATAAACTGTGTTTTTGAAGCCATGTCAGGTTTTACTACCACAGGATCTACTATACTATCTGATATAGAATCCATTCCTAGAGGATTGTTATTCTGGAGATCATTGACCCATTGGCTAGGTGGAATGGGAATAGTCTTATTCACTATTGCTATCTTACCTATGTTTGGAATTGCTCCAGGAGAGTTATATAACGCAGAGGTTCCAGGACCTACAAAGGACAGACTGAGCCCTAAAATAAAAGATACAGCGAAGATATTGTGGATTATCTATATCGGGCTTACTATTATTGAAACTATATTTTTAATGTTTGGTGGTATGGATCTTTACACAGCTATTAACCATTCTTTTGCTACTGTAGCTACAGGTGGATTTTCTACATTGAATAGTTCTGTTTCAAGTTTTAACAGTGTTTATATAGAGATCGTTATAACTATCTTTATGTTTTTAGCTGGAATTAACTTTGCACTTCATTTTTACCTTATCAAGGGAAGATTTAGAGATTTTTTTAAAGACAGTGAACTAAAATTTTATACTGCTGTAGTCACTATTGCAACTATACTTATCTCGCTGAATATATATTTTTCTTCAGGGATAGAAAAATATACTACAAATTATGGCCGTGCACTCCTCGATTCTGCATTTCAAGTAGTCTCTATAACTACAACTACTGGATTTATGACTGCCGACTTTAATCTATGGCCTTCATTTTCTGCCCTTCTCTTAGTTACATTGATGTTTTTCGGTGGTTGTGCTGGATCTACAGGTGGTGGGATGAAACAAATTAGAATATTGATATTATTTAAACACCTATCTAATGAAATTAAAAAATTAGCACATCCCAGAGCATCTTTTTCCTTGAGAGTAGGAGAGGAACATGTAGAAAATCACGTAGTTAAAAATGTCCTAGGATTTTCTATATTATTTGTGTTTATCTTCGCTGGATCTACACTTTTTTTAGCAGGAATGGGATACGATATTATCACAAGTTTTACCGCTTCTATCTCTTCTCTTGGAAATATTGGACCAGGGCTAGCTCGAGTAGGAGCTATTGAAAACTTTGGATTTTTTGATCCATACAGTAAGGGAGTACTTATCTTTTCCATGCTTTTAGGTAGACTAGAAATATATTCAGTTTTAATATTGATTTATTCGGTAATATGTAGAAGGAGATAGATCTAAGAAAAAAAGTCGTAAAAATTTAAAATTTTTACGACTTTTTAATTTTCTTCCCCCCTATCAAAATTAAAAAGAACTAAAATCAGAATAACATGCCTATTAAATTTTAATTGTTTTAAAATCTCATAGATAAAGTATGGATAAAATGATATAATTATAGGTAAATAAAAAAATGCAATACAAGGAGATTTATTTTGAAAAAAAATATGAAAATAAAAAGAGACACAATATTAAAAGTAAAGGGAAAAATGGAATTAATGGAATTTTTAGCTTTTCACCTACAAGGAAAAAGTAAAAATAATTTAAAATCACTGCTTACCCATGGTCAAATAACTGTGGATAGTCAAATGGTTAGCCAACATAATCACATATTAGCTGTAGATCAAGAGGTGAAAATAAACTGGAATAAGGATAGAGATGTAAAGAAGATGAGTGGTGTTCAAATCTTATTTGAAGATGACAATATCATTGTTGCAAATAAAGATGCAGGTGTCCTTTCAGTATCTACTGGTGGTAGAGATGAAGATACTGCTTATAATAAATTAAAGGATCATGTTAAATCAAATAATCCTAAAAATAAGATCTTCATAGTTCACAGACTGGATAGAAATACCTCTGGAATAATGATGTTTGCTAAAACTGCAGAAGCTCAACAACTTTTACAGAGTGACTGGAAGAAATATATTCTTAGCAGAAAATACTCTGTATTAGCAGAAGGAAGAGTTGAAAATGATAAGGGAACTATCACATCTTGGTTAAAGGAAAACGCTGCATTTGTAGTTTATTCTAGTAAAACTGATAATGGTGGAAAAAAAGCCATCACAAACTATGAAGTAATCAAAAAAACTAATAACTTTACGTTATTAGAAGCATCCCTTGAAACTGGAAGAAAAAATCAAATCAGAGTACATATGCAAGATATCAAACATCCAATTGTAGGAGATAAAAAATATGGTGCTACTGGAAACCCAATTAAAAGACTGGGGTTACATGCTAGAGTATTAGAATTTATCCATCCAATAACAGGAGAAAAATATACTTTTGAAACTAAGGTTCCAGCTAGTTTTGATAAGGTATTCAAGAGAATGAGAAAAAGATAAGGGGATGGATTAAAGGAGGTTAAAATGTTTGAATATTTAGATGGTAAGATCACCATAAAAAAAATGGGGTATGTTGCCATAGATGTAAATGGTATTGGTTACAAGGTATTTGTATCCCTTCAAACTTTAGATAAGATTAAACTAGGCGAAACTACAAGGTTATACATATACAATCATGTGAAGGAAGATATGTTTAAATTAATTGGATTTTCAGAGGAAAGAGAAAGAGATTTCTTCGAGATCCTAATCAATGTAAATGGAATAGGGATGTCACTTGGTCTAGCTATTCTCTCTACCTTTTCTATAAATGACCTGAAACAGATAATAGCCAATGAAGATACCAAACTACTGACTAAAGTTCCTAAATTAGGAGCTAAAAAATCACAAAAATTAATAGTTGACGTGAAAGATAAGATGAAAAATTTTCAGCTTGTAGACAGTATTGATAGTGGTGATGGTGGTATAAAAGCCCAGTTAGAAGAAGATATTTCCTTAGCTTTAGGTGCCCTCGGGTATTCTAAAAAAGATATCGATAAGTTTATCACTCCTAAAGACCTAGATTCATATGACAGTATAGAAATGGCTATTAAAGATATTTTGAGAAAAATAAGTAGATAATTTCATATTAATAAACTTTGTGAGGCAAATGATGTATTATAAAGAATATTTAAAAAAAACGAGATTGAATGGAGATGACATGAACGGAATTATTTGTATTGATGGTGTTGTAAAAAGTACTTTAGGAGATATTTTAGCTAAAGAATTAGGAATTTTATTGTTTGAAGAACCTGTTTTAAATAATCCTATTTTAGATAAATTCTACTATGATAAAAAAAGATATAGTTTTCCCCTTCAGATATTTTTCTTAAATAAGAGATTTAAAATGATAAAGGTGGCTAATCTATTGGATGGCTGTGTTATGGACAGGAGTATCTATGGTGATGTTATCTTTGCTAGGATGCTTATGGAAGATGGAGATATGGCACCGGAAGAGTTTGAACTTTACGAGGAACTCCTTCATAATATGCTAGAGCATCTGTAGAAGGTGCTATCGATAAGATCTGTAGAAGAGGTAGAGACTATGAAAAGATCGTTCCTAGATCTTATTGGGAAAGTTTGAATCAAAATTATGAAAGCTATTTTAATGCTTATAACCTTTCTGATATCTTGAAAATCAATGTTGACAATGTAGATATAAAAGAAAATTCTGACGATAGAAAATGGTTTATAGATACAGTTAAAGCTAAATTAGATGAGATAAACTCAAAACAAATATTAAATAAAAAATAAAAAAATGAGGTATTTTCTAGTTGTAGAAAATATCTGGGCGTATCCCAAATTTAGTGTAAATTAATTTTAACCTTCTTAGTTGATAGAGTATAATCTATTAAACTGAGGAGGTTTTTATGGTTAAGAAAAGAAGAAGAGAGGTAGATCCATTAATTGCTGAAATTATGGATAAATA
>NZ_JBAHZY010000106.1:0-13592 GCF_037132775.1 Psychrilyobacter sp. | reverse complement strand
CGAAGGGTATATACCAATAATCATATGGATGTGGTGGCTAAGGCACTGGTTAATATCTATAAGAGAAGGGATAAAATAAAGGGGTATGAGATTGAGGAAGAGCCAAAGGTCCTAAGACATTTTATGGCTAAGTTGAAAACGGTGAAATAATAATTATTTATTTGCACGACTAGTGATAAGGCTCTTAACTGGCGGTGGTTCTTATCAAGCATACCACCATAGATACGGGATCTCTCACTTCTACCATAAAATCCAAAACTACAAAGATATGTAGTTTTGAGAGGAAAGCTTTCTTTATTGGAATATTCCTTATTGTACTTTTTATACCTCTAACATATAGTGTTTTAAGGGTATTCTCTTTTGATTTTTATCTTATATCTATGTATCCGTATTTGCAGAGGGTGCAAGGAAGACCCCACCTATTTTGAGATAATAGGAGCATTATTGATAATAAAATTAATATTTTAACGTTAGACTTTTGTTTATATATCTAGTATACTATTGCCATAGAGTAAAGATACATAAGGAGTATATATATGTTAGACAATATAGGAGAAAAGATAAAAGAACTGAGAATAAATAAGGGAATGACACTAAGGGGATTAGGAGGAGCAGTAAATCTATCTGCAGGTTTTTTATCCCAGTTAGAAAGAGGTCTTACAACTATCTCAGTGGATGTACTTCAGAGAATTTCAGAGAAACTAGGTGTGAAACTTACTTATTTTTTTCATGAAGTGAAAGTAAAAAATGAAAAAACAGTAATAATGCGGGGGTATGAAAAGGAAGTTTATGAATTAGTTAATTCACAGTTTGTTCATTACCATTTAAGTAATAACATTACAGATAAGGATATGGTACCAAGAATGATAGATATTTTGCCAAAGGAGAAACAAGAAAGATTAAAGGGATACTCCCATGATGGTGAGGAATTCATATATGTGTTAGAAGGAATTCTTACCCTTGTGATGGAGGACAGGGAAGAAACTCTATTCCCGGGAGATAGCGCGCACTATACCTCTCAATCTCTTCATAATTGGGGGAATAATACAAGTATGAAAACAAGAATAATAGCTGTAGGAACACCTAACTGCTACAAAAAATAAAAAAAAACAGTTTTTTAAAAACGGTTTTTTTTTATTATATTAACTGATGTTTCACGGTAGATTTTTTTCTGAAAAAGAAATAAACTCCTAGTAACAACATTTAAAGGAGGAACTTCGATGAATAAAAACCTTCTTGAAACATATTCAAATTTTTTAATTGCGTCAACTAGATCTACTCATTCTACAGATTTACAAAACATTACTAGTTCTAAAATCTCTAAAAATTCCGTTTATTGATTTCTTAGCTTACCTATCAACGATAAAGGATGAATCAACCAATGAAATACTAGCTTATGAAATTTCAGACAACTTAAAATTAAAAATAGCCACGAATGCTATAGAAAAATTATGTAGAAAAAGATTTAAATTATCTGAAGGATGTTTTATACATTCCGATCAAGGAGTTCACTACACAAATCCTAAATTTCAATCTTTATTAAAAAAGAAAAACATCAAACAATAAATGTCTAGAAAAGGAAACTATTGGGACAATGCACCTATCGAATCATTCTTTGGTCAAAGGCTACGGTTTACTTATAGAGCAATTTTTTTGTTTTTTAATGTTATGTTTATAGATAGGATGGACCCTTCAATAACAGGATTTTTATCTAAGTGTGGTATAAAGTTATTGAGATAAAAATATATCTTAAAGGAGGAATGGATCTTATGTCTATAAGTACTAAAGGTGGAGATAAAGGAAAAACATCTCTTTGGAGCGGAGAGAGAGTAGCTAAGAACAATGCCAGGGTGGAGGCCTATGGAACAATAGATGAACTGAATTCACATCTTGGAGAAGCAAAGCATTATGTAAAAGTACAGAAAGTAAAAGAGATAATAGAAAGGATACAACATGATTTATTTAGGGTGGGAGGAAGTCTAGCGACTGTAGGTGTGTTTAGTAAAGCGATTGAAAAATATCATGTCGATCATATAACAAACATGGTCTATGAACTAGAAAGAGACCTTGAGTTTAAAGGTTTTGTAGTGCTGGGAATGACGGTGCAGTCAGCTAAACTTGATATAGCAAGAGCCGTAACCAGGAGAGCGGAAAGAAGAATACTATCCTTGGCAGATGAGGCAGAAATAGGTGAGGAAATAAAAGAATATGTAAACAGACTTTCTGATCTTATATATCTTCTCGCAAGAATAGAAGAAAAAGCAGAGGGAAAGCTAAAGTTAGAGGAATGGAGATAGTTAACTAAGAGTCTAGCTATTATTATTTTTCACC
The DNA here is from genome assembly GCF_037132775.1 of Psychrilyobacter sp. Taxonomy (GTDB): domain Bacteria; phylum Fusobacteriota; class Fusobacteriia; order Fusobacteriales; family Fusobacteriaceae; genus Psychrilyobacter. Next base: position 11,261 of record NZ_JBAHZY010000106.1, on the reverse strand, counting down.
TTTTGTAGTATAATAGAATTACAGAAAAGAAAACTTGTAAACATAAAGTGTAGAGGTGATAAGGTGAAAAAAGTAAAGTTAATCTATAACCCCTTTTCGGGGAATAATAAGATAATAAATCAGATAGATACAATAATAGGGGTATACCAAAAATATGGTTATCAATTAATACCATTTAGAATCTCCTATGAAGCTTCTTTAGAAGATGCTTTCACAGATTTAAATGATGAGGGATGGGACCATCTCCTCCTAGCTGGTGGGGATGGATCTGTCAGCGATAGTATCAATATGATGAAAAAAAAGAAAATAGACCTGCCAGTTGGAATCTTACCAACTGGAACAGCCAATGATTTTGCTAAATGTTTAGGTATCCCCAGTTCCCTAAAAGAAGCTTGTGAACAGATAATAACCTCTGAAGTAAAAAAAATTGATTTAGGATATGTCAATGGAAAATTTTTTATAAATGTATTGAGTTTTGGATTATTTACAGAAGTGTCTCAAAATACCCCTACAAACCAAAAAAATACCATGGGGAAACTAGCTTACTACATCAATGGAATCAAGGAACTTCCAAAATTTAAAAAATTAAAGATCTTTGTAGAGGGAAAGGAATATTTTTATGTAGGAGATGCTTTTTTAGTATTTATTTTTAACGGTAGAACAGCAGGAAATATAAACATTGCGTATAAAGCAAAATTGGATGACGGGATGCTAGATGTAATAATAGTAAAAGCGGATCTAGTGCATACAACTAAATCATTTTTAAATTTTTTAATTAGAAATCATCTAGAAGATAGCGATAATGGAATATCTTATTTTAGAACGAACAATGTCAGGATAGATTGTGCTGAAGAACTCCGCACCGATATAGATGGAGAAAAAGGTCCAGAGTTCCCATTACATATAGTCTGTAAAAAGCATAGTTTGAATATCCTAGGATATAGGAAAACCGAACCTAAACAGATAGATAAATTTCTAGAAAACCTACGATCAAGCTTACCCAGAAAAATAAAGTAATTTGCACTAGAGGGGGGAACTATGAACCTAAAATATTTTTCAACATTAAAATTTATATTTATTAAAGCTACAAATGATCTATTTCCAAATTCAAAAGTTAAGATACTTCATTCACTAAATAATGGTGTTTTAGGAGAAATCGTAGGGAAAAGAAATATTACAGAGGAAGATATCCAGCTTATTAAAGAAAGGATGAGTCAAATAATCCATTCGGACCTTCCTATAAAAAAACAAGATATGAAGAGTTATAAATTTGTTAACAATTCATGCTTTGATCGTAGAGAAGATATCGCGAGATTGGTGGAATACTCCCCCGATCATGATATAAGTATGTATGAAATGGATGGATTCTATGACTTTTTCCACAATGGATTATTCCCTAGTACTGGTTATATAAATTTATTTGATATTTTAAAATATGAGGATAATAACGGAATAATTTTAAAAGCTCCTGTGAAAAAAGGGGTATATACCCTTCCAAAAACTCTAGATCACCCTAAATTAGCAAAGATATTTTGTGAGAGTGAGAGATGGGTTGAAATATTAGATATTCCAGATGTAGGAGCATTAAATAAAATTAGCCTAGAAGGTGATATTGGGGAACTAATCAGAGTCAACGAGGCATTACATGAAAAAAAATTAGCTTATATAGCAGATGAGATAACTAACTGTAAGGACATTAAATTAGTTACGGTAGCTGGACCTTCATCATCAGGGAAAACTACATTTACCAAAAGGCTAGCTATTCAGTTAAGGGCAAATGGAATAAAACCAGTGGTAATATCTTTGGACAATTATTATAGAGGTAGAAAATATATACCCTTAGACGAAAACGGTGAAAAAGATTTTGAATCTATAGAAGGTTTGGATTTAAATTTATTAAATGAACATCTAGTTAAATTAACAGCAGGGAAGGAAGTGGAAATTCCTATATATAATTTTCACACCGGACAAAGAGAATTGAAAGGTGTCTTAACTAAACTTTCTGAAAATGGACTCCTACTAATTGAGGGAATTCACGGCTTAAATGAAAAATTAACCAGCCATATCGAGAAAAAATATAAATTTAAGATCTATATAAGTTGTTTGACTGCATTAAATATCGATAATCACAATCGGATTCCAACTAGTGAAGTTAGGAAATTAAGGAGGATTGTGAGAGATTCATTATCTCGTGGGACTTCTGCCCATGGAACATTGGATATGTGGGATTCCATACAAAAAGGGGAGAGAAAAAATATTTTCCCATACCAAGAGGAAGCCGATGCCATATTTAACTCCAACTTAATATATGAATTAGGTGTGTTGAAAAGATATGCAACAAAGGAGTTGAAGAAGATCGATTCATCCAGTCAGCACTATGAGGAAGCCATAAGACTCATAAAATTTTTGAGTTACTTCAGGGGGATAGATAAGGAATTAGTTCCAGATAATTCCATATTAAAGGAATTCATAGGTGGCAGTTATTTTTATAAATATTAGATGGAGGTTTTATGAGAAAATTAGTTTTAATAGCTGTATATCTCATGATTTTAGGAGGGTGCATCTCAAATAGGATGTAGGATGAAGGGGTAAAGAGAGAGGGGATTTTAACCGCGATCCAGATGTCTACTTGGATGTACGGTACCCATGTTTTGTCAGGTGATATAGGAAAACCATTGACTGCTTTAAGTGGTGAAAAAATTAATTTGGATGAGTATGAAGGGCAAAAAGTAGAAGTAAGGGGAACTTTAAAAGATGGATATCCTGTAGATTCAGGACCTGAATATTTAGAAGTTCAGTCTATTAAGGCAATAAAAAATTGACTTATAAGAGGGGAATGGTCATTTGACCATTCCCCTCTATTTTTACTCTATAATTTCTTTATATGTTATATTTTGAATAATATTGAAAGCCTGGACTTCCAATTGATCTCCTACATGGGTGATATTTGAACCATCTATTTCAATCTCAGTTGATTCTATAAATGATCTTGTAAATCCTAGAAAGTTGATAGTGACAGGGTAGCTTAATACAAGGTTTTCTACTTCAGTTGTATCCCCTGAAAAATTAGTCCTGATGGTAATATTTCCAGTGGTTACCTTAGGGGTATTATTATAATAACTAAATAGAACCTGTAAACTCCTGGTATTTTTTAGGAGTTCTTTTAAATTAATATTTCTAATTTTTATACGATTTTTTATAGACAGATATCTATCTATTGTCTCAAGAATTATATCTAATTTTTCCATATCTTCATCTGAAATAATCTTAAAATTCCCACTAATTTTTTTATTTTTAAAATTCAATTCAAACCCACCAAATAAATTTTTAAAGAATATATATATATTTCTACCCTTTATATTAACGGTATTTTCAGAAATTTTATAGGTAAACCTCATGACATTGTCACCGTCTAATAGAAGTCTTAAATAGAAATCATGATTTTTAAAATCTACAACTTGATATTTCCCTGACACATGAGATTTAAGTGAAACATGATAGATTGTTTGGTCATTACACCTTATATCCACTTTTCCAGTGAATTTTTTCTTCTCTAATTTTATTTGAGGAAGGTCGGCAGATTCAAAGGGGATCTTTATCTCTAACGCTTTATAATGGTTGATCTCAGAAAAATCATCAACTTTGTAAGCTGGAGATCTTTTTTCTCTAAATTCAACTAACCTTCTCTGTCTATTTCTAACTTCTGTTTCGATTATCTCCCCTTTCAGTGTGTTTCCATTGAGATAGAGGAGGATCTCCAGGTTTTCTACGGTATATTCCTCTTTTATTGGTTCAATCTCTAGATTTTCTGATTTTTCATCAATCACTAAGACTTCTTCTTTCTCAAACATTTTTAATTGTTTTTCTTCTTTGTTTTCACTTATTTTCTCTTTAACCATTACTTTTTCTAAGTTTTCTTCTAAATTTTCAGTATCTAATTCACTTTTTTGAAACCTATTATTCTCCTCAACTTCTATTGCTTGAATTTTTTCTCTATCTTCAACCATTTCTACCTCTATTTCTACATGGATAGGATTTATATTTTCATTATTAAAATATAAAGCCATTTTTTTTATGAAATTTAGATCATCCTCATAGATAAATTCAAATTCATTTGAAATTAACCATGATTCATCTTCCATAGAGACGGGGTTAGAAGTTACAAAATATCTAGCTGTATTAGATAAGTTTATTTTAGAAAACACCAAAGTAAGAATATCTTTAGTATCTTCATCTAGGTTGACTCCTAATAAAATTAAATTTTTATCCTTCAACGCTCCATTTAATTTTTTCCAAAAATGGTCGTATAATTTCAATTTTTTTATCTTTCTCATATTTTGAGAAGTTAATATTATTCGTTCTGTATGTCTATAATCTCCTAGAATTTTAAATAAATTTATATTAGATCTTGTAATTTTTTTTTCACAAAAAATATTGTGAATCTCTCCATCTTTCCATATAGATTCTAAAATTTCAGAATGGTCGTGGGTAATAATGGTATCTATCTCACTTATTTGAGAAAGGTAGGAATAGGGATTAGATTTACCCTCTAATTCTAATTCATCGTTGAGAAACGAGATTAGATTCATCATATTTCCAGTAGCACTATCCAAAAATATTTGAGAAACCTCGGTCAATCTTTCCTTGTTTGCTACTTTTTCCTTTATATCTTCATGGAGTCCCCTATAAATTTTTAAGGCCAACTCATTTTTTGTAGGAATATTTAATTTTTTATTAATATTATCACCTATCCAAAGTGCATAATTATTATACTTTATCTTTTCAAAAATTTCCAAATCATTCCCTCCTGCATAAATATACTAAATTTATTATACTTTATTTTTACACTATTCACAATGAAATTTAAGAAAAGCCATATATACGATTTATCACTCTTGTTGATACCTATATATATTTATAAACTGTCATTAAGTTAATTGAAAAAAAAAGTTAAATGGTGTATTATTAAAGAGAATTTTGTTTCGATGATGATGAGAAACATTGAAAAAATAATACCGTAATAAATAATTCGAGAGGTGATTGTATGAAAAATTTAGATCTAAATAAAGTAACGAATGCTGTAGAAAAAATGTGTATGGAAGCAAATTTTTATCTGGGATCAGATGTTTTAGATAATATAAAAAGAATAGCTAAAACCGAAGCTTCTCCTGTAGGAAAGAATATCTTAAATCAAATCATAACTAATCATGAAATTGCTCAAGAAAATCAAGTACCAATGTGCCAAGATACTGGAATAGTAGTAGTATTTTTAGAAATTGGTACAGAGGTTTACATAGATGGAGATATCTATGAAGCTGTAAATGAAGGAATCAGAAGGGGTTATAAAAAGGGATTCTTGAGAAATTCTGTTGTAAAAGATCCCTTAGACAGAGTGAATACAAAAGATAATACCCCTGGAATTATCCACATGAAGTTAGTGCCTGGAAGTGATAAGGTGAAAATTATCGTAGCTCCAAAGGGTGGCGGAAGTGAAAATATGAGTGCTATCAGAATGTTAAAACCAGCTGATGGTATTGAAGGTATCAAGGAATTTGTTGTAGAAACAATTAAAAAAGCTGGCGGCAATCCATGTCCTCCAATCATTGTAGGTGTAGGAATAGGTGGATCTTTTGAAAAAGCTGCATTATTAGCTAAAGAATCTCTAATGAGAGATGTAAATGACAGTAGCTCTAATCCTATAAATGCTAAATTAGAAGATGAATTATTAGAGCTAGTGAATAAAACTGGCGTAGGACCTATGGGCTTAGGTGGAAGGAATACAGCCCTATCTGTAAAGGTAGAAACTTATCCTTGTCATATTGCATCACTGCCGGTTGCTATAAACATAAATTGTCATGCTGCCAGACATAAGGAAATAATCTTATAAAATTATAACTATTTTTTTCTCCTTATTTATGATGCTAAAGAGCAAAAGTGGAAACCTAGGAGGAAGAGTTAAAACAGGAGGTAATTATGAAATTAACAACACCATTAAAAGATAGTGATATAGAAAAATTAAAAGCCGGAGATACAGTAAAGATTACTGGGATTATATATACAGCAAGAGATGCAGCCCATGCAAGATTAGTAAAATTATTAGAGGAAGGAAAGGAACTTCCATTTGATCCAAAGGGACAAATAATTTACTATGTAGGACCAACTCCTGCTAAACCAGGAAATGCAATTGGAAGTGCAGGACCTACAACTGCTTACAGAATGGATTCATTTGCACCAAAATTAATCGAAGTTGGATTAAAGGGAATGATTGGGAAAGGTGCTAGAAGTGATGAAGTAAAAGAATATATGATAAAACATAAAGCTATATATTTTGCAGCAGTAGGTGGAGCAGCAGCTCTTATAGCAAAATCTATTACAAAAGCTGAAGTTATTGCATATGATGATCTAGGTTCTGAAGCTATTAGAAAGATGGAAGTAGTAGATTTTCCTGCTATCGTTATAAATGATATCTATGGAAATGACCTTTATGAAATGGGTCAAAAAGAATATAATATTGAAGATTAATTAAATAGAAAATTATAGAACGTTTAGTAATATAAATAATTTTTGTTCTCTAATCCCTTATTTAACTACCCTCGTACAAAAGTACTAGGGTAGTTAAAGAAGGGGTTTTTTAAGTTATACAATTTTATCTAAAATATTTATTATAAAAAATGAATACTTATGTTTGTAGGTATTATTGGAAAATTATTCAAATGGATTATTATAATTTTTTAAATTTAATATATTATGTCGGAATTAAATATTTTTAATTACTTTTCACAAAAAAATTATTTTCATTTGCAAATTTTTCAAATCTTTTAAGATATTTTTCTGTTTTTTCCTTATCTTTGTGGGAGAGGGAAAAAATAAGAGCATTGATGAGGCACATCACTGCAGAAAGATGATCCACAAAGAAGGCTTTTTTTACAGGAATAATGAACAAAAAATCTGCGTATTCAGCTAGAGGTGATACCACGCTATCCGTAACCACTATCAGGGGAACTTTCTTTTTTTTGAGAATTTCCGCTATTGCTACCACATTCTGGGGATATCTTGGAAACCCAAAGAGTATAGCTGCCGTATTTTCACTTAGATCATTTAGATAATTAAACCATCTCTCGTTCCATTCATCTATAATGAGTACCTTAGCATGGATCTTGCTAAGATTATACCCTGCATAGCTAGAAAGACAGTAAGAACCCTTAAACCCTACCGTGAGAATGCTCTCTTTATCGCAAAGGGCTTCCACTGCATTATTAAATGTTTTGGAAGATAACTCCTTTAGTGTCCCGTTGATTATTCCTACCTCCGACTCAAAGATCTCTTGATAGACGGTAGATGTGTCTTCAACTCTTTCTATGGAAAATTTATCCAGAGCCGACAACTGATTTTTTAAAGATTCTCTCAACTCCTGTTGAAAAGCTGGATATCCTTTATATCCCATATATGAAGCAAATCTTATTACTGTAGATTCACTGACCTCTGCAGCTACCCCGAGAGTTGTAGAGGTCATGAAGGCACACGGCTTTAGATTCTTCAAAATATACCCTGCCAACTTTCTCTGTTTCGGTGGAAGATTCGATACCATTTTTTGAATTTTTTCCTCTAAATTAAACTTGTTTTTTTTCATATCTCCTCCTTCTAACTACCTGTAAAACAACCTATTCCCTAAAAAAAATTATTTTTTTATATTTGATTTAGGATATAATTTTTCTTCTCATTTGTCAAGAATCTCTCTTATATATTAAACGTCCATTTTACCTTTAATTGTGTTGTTTTGAATAATAAAAGGTTGTAATTATTCAAAACAAAAAAAATGAATAATCTTATTCAAAAAAACATTGACATTTTTTATAAGTTTTTGTAATATACATTTAGCTATAAAAATTGAAGTCTTTTCTACCATAGTTGTAAATGATATATTATAAATGATATAGATATAGAAACAATTTCTATGATATGGGTCAAAAAGAACATAAGTGTGAAAATCAATTTAGAGAAAACTATAATTTTTTTTAAAATTAAATAAATAATAAAAAAATTAAAAAAAGCTAGTAAAAACCCCCTTATAGAGATAGACTAAGGGTAAGAGTCATTAAAATAAGAAAAGCGGAGGAGTATAACTATGTCAGTATATGAAGAGTCATTAAAATTGCACATCGAAAACAAGGGTAAGATTGAGGTTGTTTCAAAGGTTTCTGTAAAGACTATGGAGGATTTAAGTCTAGCTTATTCACCAGGTGTGGCAGAACCTTGTAAAAGAATTGCAGAGAATAAAAATGATGTTTATAAATACACTGCTAAGGGAAATATGGTTGCAATAATCACAGATGGAACAGCAGTCTTAGGATTGGGAGATATCGGTCCAGAGGCAGCATTACCTGTAATGGAGGGAAAAGCAATTTTATTCAAAGAATTTGGTGGAGTAGATGCATTCCCTATCTGTTTAGATACTAAAGATACGGAAGAAATTATTAGAACTTGCAAATTATTAGCTCCTACTTTTGGTGGAATAAACTTAGAGGATATAGCAGCACCTAAATGTGTTGAGATAGAAAGAAGACTAATAGAAGAGTTAGATATTCCTGTATTCCATGATGATCAGCATGGTACAGCAATAGTTACTACAGCTGCAGTAATAAATTCATGCAAATTATTAGGAAAAAATATATCTGATTTAAGAGTATCTATGATCGGTACCGGTTCGGCGGGATCATCTATCGCTAGAATGCTTAAGGGATTAGGAGTTAAATCATTATATGCTTATAACTTAAAGGGTGTTGTAACGCAGGATAAATATGACAAATATAAATTTTTAGTAAAAGAATTATTGGATCAAAATATCATTGATACGCCAGAAAACCTAGAGGAAGATACCGTTGCTGCAATGATGAAGGGAACAGACATATTTGTAGGAGTATCTGCACCAGGAATGGTAACTAAAGATATGGTTAGATCTATGAATGCAGATCCTATTATCTTAGCTATGGCAAATCCGACACCTGAGATCATGCCTGAAGATGCTTTAGAAGCTGGAGCAGCAGTAGTAGGAACAGGTAGATCAGATTACCCTAACCAAGTAAACAATGTATTGGCATTCCCAGGATTGTTCAAAGGGGCTTTAGAAGTTGGAGCTACAGTAATCAATGATGAGATGAAGATAGCAGCGGCATATGGTATTGCCAACGTATTAAAGGAAGAGGAATTAAGAGCAGACTACATTATTCCTAGTCCATTTGATAAAAGAGTAGCATCAGTAGTAGCTGAAACTGTTAAGAAGATCGCTATAGAGAATAACTTAATCAGAAAACAATAATTACAATAAAATTTATGTGTTTCCCATCCTGAATTGCAGGGAGATACTATTTGTCACTAGAAAGAAAGTTTAATTTGAAAATATTAAATATTAAAAGGGGAATTTAAAATGATTAAATTTAGGACTGAAGGAGACTCATTGGGAACAATGGAAATCCCTGCAAATGCATACTATGGAATCCAATCACTCAGAGGGAGAAATAACTTTGGTATCACAGGATACAAATTATCATCTACATTTATCAAGTCAATGGCAATGGTAAAGAAAGCTACATCACTTATGAACTTAGAAGCTGGAGTAATAGATAAAGATGTTGCTGAAGCGATGATTTGTGCCAGTGAAGAGATCATAGATGGAAAATTCCATGATCAATTTATCACAGATGTAATTCAAGGTGGAGCAGGAACTTCTATGAATATGAATATCAATGAAGTTATTGCTAACAGAGCCAATGAACTTATGGGTGGAAAGTTAGGAAAATATGAATTTGTTAATCCAAATGATCATGTTAATTACGGGCAATCAACGAATGATGTAATTCCTACAAGTGGAAAACTAACTGTAATACAGTTATGTGAATCACTACTAAGTGAATTAGAGGGTTTAAAAGAATCTTTGTATGAAAAAGGAATAGAATTTGACCATGTTATCAAGATGGGAAGAACTCATCTTCAAGATGCAATCCCTATTAGATTGGGACAAGAATTCAAAGCCTATGCTAGACCTATAAGAAGAGATATAAAAAGAATAAAGGAAACATTGGAAGATTTTTACTTTGTTAATATGGGAGCTACAGCTGTAGGAACTGGATTAAATGCAGATACTACATATGTAAAGGATATCGCTGCTAAATTAGGGGAAGTAACTGGGATGGACTTTAAGCAGAGTACAGACCTTGTAGATGGAACTAGAAACTTAGATGGTTTTGTATGGTTATCATCAGCATTAAAAGTGTGTGCCGTAAACTTATCTAAGATGTCAAATGACCTTAGATTGATGGCATCTGGACCTAGAGCAGGATTCTTTGAGATCAACTTACCTATGAAACAGCCAGGGTCATCTATCATACCAGGAAAAGTAAATCCAGTTATCCCTGAAGTAATGAGCCAAGTTTCATTTCAAATATTTGGAAATGACCTTACAATAACTAAGGCTGCAGAAGCTGGACAATTGGAGTTAAATGTATTTGAACCAGTATTATTCTTTAACTTATTTCAGTCTATTCAAATCTTAAAAAATGGTGCTCAAACACTGAACTATAACTGTATCAAGGGAATCACTCCTAATGCAGAAAGAACTAAAGAAATGGTGCAAAATTCAATTGGAATTATAACTGCTATCAACCCACATGTAGGGTATAAGAGTGCTTCTGAAATTGCGAAAGAATCATTAAAAACAGGAAAAACTGTAAGAGAACTTACAATAGAAAAAGGATTATTAACGGATAAGGAATTAGATATTATATTAGATATATATAACATGACTAATCCTGGGATCTCTGGAAAAGAATTATTGGGAAAAAAGAAAAAGAATAAATAATTTTAATAAAATTATTGGGAGCTGGAATTTTCCAGCTCCTTTTTATATAAAATTTATTGGATCTTAAGATAAACTTGGGTATACTTGGAATGAGAGAAAATCAATTTAAAAAAATTAGTCACCAAGAATAATAATTAACATCAATTAAAACCAATCAATATAATCTGTATAAAAAGAAAAGTTTTTTTAAGTTGTTAATTTTTAAACATGTACACAGCACATAGGGAGGAAGATTATGAAATATATATTAATATTATCATTACTGCTGCTGGTAGGATGCGCATCTGCCCAAAAAAAAGAAACAGGAATGATGGAAGGGGAATTTTATCCCTGTCCAACCAGTCCAAATTGTGTGTCCTCCATGGCTTCTAAGGAAAATTCTCACTATATAGAACCTATTGTCTAT
>NZ_JBAHZY010000149.1:0-9263 GCF_037132775.1 Psychrilyobacter sp. | reverse complement strand
CTAACTGGGATGATGAGTATCTGGGTATTAGCGGTGTTCTTCGCAGGTAAATCATATGGTTATTTATATGCATATACGCTAAAGTTTGATTTTGCAAAGGCATATTTTGTTATTGCAGCAATTGCTATCATAGCTGGAATTGTCCTTTGGGGGTTAGATAAAAAGTTAAATAGTTTAGTTGAAGACGAGAAAGAAGAAGTAGAAGAGGTAGTAGCTTAATTACTTGATCTGTGTAAATTTTTAAAATTCAATAAAATTTCGTATGGAGTCTGTTTTAAGTTTTATGTAGATACTAAAATTTTTTAAGGGGGTACAAATGTTAAATAATAAACTCTCAAAACTTAGAAATGAAATGAGTAAAAATAGGATAGATGCTTATATTATCCTTAGTTCAGATGCACACCAAAGTGAAAATGTAGCAGAATATTTTAAAGGTAGGAGATGGATCAGTAACTTTACAGGTAGTGCTGGAACTGCAGTTATCACTGCTGATTCTGCCGGTCTTTGGACAGACGGCAGATACTTCCTTCAAGCTGAAAAAGAGCTTGAAGGAAGTGGGTTTGATCTTTTTAAAATGACTGTAGAAGGAGTGCCTACTTACCCTGAATGGTTAAAAAGTGTTGTCAAAAAAGATGGTATTATTGGATTTGATGGGAAGGTCATCTCTATTTCTGCCTACAATGAATTAAAAAAAGGATTTGATGAAGAAAATTTTAAAACCCAGGATGATCTATTGGAATCTATCTGGGATGACAGACCTAATTTCCCAAAGGAAAATATATTTGTTCATGACCTCTGCTATGCTGGCAAGTCTGCCTCGGAAAAAATTGATATTATTCGTGAAATCTACCACTCCCATGGGGCTGATACTTATATTATCAGTTCTTTAGATGATATTGCATGGACTTTTAATCTAAGAGGAAGCGATGTGTTAAATAATACTACCTTCTATTCATATGCACTTATTGAAGATGATAAGATTACTCTATTTATAGATAGTGATAAATTAGATGAACAAACTGACTTATATCTTAAGGGAAACAATATAGTTTTAAAATCTTACGATGAGATTACTGATATCTTATCTAATTTAAAAAACAAAAATATCTACCTCAGCCCAGAAAAAACAAGTATTTATATAGAATCATTGCTTAAAAATAATAAAATAATCCATGAAAAAGAGATAACTACTCACTTAAAAGCTGTTAAAAATGAGATAGAGATACAAAATTCCAGGGAATGTTATTTAAATGATTCCATAGCTCTCCTAAAAGGGTTTAAATACATTGAAGATAATTTCAAGAAAACCCCTATAACTGAACTAGATGTAGAAAACATTATAAGAGATGAAAGATCAAAAATAGATGGATTTAAAGGAATAAGTTTTGATACTATTGCAGGGTATAAAGATCATGCAGCTCTTATGCATTTCAAAGCCAATGAAAAAAATACATATACTTTGGATTCCCAAGGATTTTTATTGGTAGATTCAGGGGGACAATACCTCAATGGAACTACTGATATCACTAGAACTTTTTCATTGGGAGATATCACACCTGAGCAGAAAAAAGACTTTACTACAGTATTAAAAAGCGTAATTACCCTCAGTAGAGCCAAATTTTTAAAGGGGACTACTGGTTATAAATTAGATATGTTAGCTAGATATCCACTATGGTTAGAAGGAATAGACTATAAGTGTGGAACTGGCCATGGAGTTGGATTCTTTCTAAATATCCACGAAGGTCCCCAAGGTTTTTCTGTTAAAAAAAGTCATGATCTTCCTTTAGAGATAGGGATGAACTTAACTATTGAGCCTGGTGTTTATAAAGAGGGGAGACATGGGATTCGTACTGAAAACACCGTTATAGTAAAAGAAGCTTTTACTAATGAAAATGGGACTTTTTATGAATTTGAAACTATATCTTTTTTCCCAATTGATATAAATTCTATCGATCCATCTCTATTGAATAATGATGAATTAGAGTGGATCAATACCTACCATGTCACTACTTTTAATAAGCTATCTCCATTGTTAAATGAAGATGAGGTAAACTGGTTAAGAGAAAAAACTAAACAAATTTAAGTAAAGCTTCTATAAAATGAGGAGTAATATATATCAAGGGTCGAAACTAAAATTAACTTCTTTCAAAAGGGATATATTGGGCATCTATTTTGCTCAATATATTCATATGTAAAGTTAGGAAATTTAAAGATAAAATGTTCATAGATAGGCATTCCCTGTTTAAATTGTTTTGTGGTAATTACAATTTAACACTAAAGAGTGTCTATTTTTTTATTTATTTTTTGCACAAGTCGAGTTAAAAAACTAATTGAGCACTGAAAGGACTATACTTTTTGTTGTATTTAATTATACAATGTAAGTTATATGAGATGAAATAAACTTCTTAATAAAATTTTATATTTTTTAAATGCACATATATTCTATGATATTATATACATAAGATAACTATTGAAATCTAAAATTGAAAGAGGAGATATAATATGAAATTAGATAAGATTGAATATATAGATAGAAAAACAAATAAAATATTGGTAGAAAATGTTCCTGGAGAAAAATTTTTAAAATTTTTATACCATAATCCGTTTGGAAAACTGCCTTTGGAGTTGTTGGTAAAGAGAAAATGCCTGTCCTCTTTTTATGGGAAGTTGATGGATCAAAAAAGATCAATCAATAAGATAGAGGATTTTGTGAGGAAGAACCATATAGATATGAGTGAATCTCAAAAAAAAGTAGGAGAATTTATTTCATTTAATGATTTTTTCTATAGAAAATTAAAGCCCAATGCAAGAAAGATAGAGAACGGATTAGTATCTCCTGCTGATGGGAAGGCAATAGGGTTTGAAAATGTCAATGATTGGGATAAATTTTTTATAAAAGGAACGGAATTTAATTTAGAAAAATATTTAAACAATAAAGAGTTGTGGAAAAAATATAAAAGCGGTAGTATGATTGTTGTTAGACTAGCTCCTGCGGATTATCATAGATATCATTTTCCAGCTAATGGTAAAATTGGCAGTAGAAATAAGATAGGCGGATACTGTTATTCTGTGTCACCCTATGCAATAAAAGATAATTTTGGAGTATTCTGTGAGAATAAGAGAGAATTAACTACATTGGAAACCAGTGAATATGGAGATATTTTGATCTCAGAGATAGGAGCTACCATGGTAGGAGGGATCGAGCAGACCTATACTCCTAATACCGATATAAAAAAAGGAGAGGAAAAGGGGTATTTTACCTTTGGAGGTTCCTCGACACTGTTATTATTTGAAAAAGGCAAGGTTACAATAGATGACGACATTTTAAAAAATACAAAAAATGGCTATGAAACCAAAGTATATATGGGTGAAAAAATAGGAGAATAGAGATGTATTTTAAAAGGGGAGACCTAATAATCTACGGATTGATCATAGGATTTTTTTTAACTTTAGGCATTAATATCCACAAAACTAAGGAAACTAAGGCAGAAAGAGTTGAAATATATGTAAACAATCAATTAAAATATACATATAAACTTCAAAAAGCAGAAAAGGAATTCTATGTCGATACAGATATTGGAGGAGTAGGAATAAAATTAAAAGATAATAAGGTAAGGGTAACCTCCTCATATTCTCCCAGGAAATTGGGTGTCAAACAGGGATGGATAGAGAGGTCGGGAGAGACCATCATAGGAGTTCCAGATAAACTCCTAGTAAAGATAGTAGGAAAAGAAGAGAGCGACGTAGATTTTATCTTGCGATAGATTGTTTTGAAAAAAAGTGAGGTACAGCCATGATAAATAGCTGCATCTCACTTTTTTTATTTTTCTTCTATTTTCAATGAAAATCTTCCTAAATTATCTATTGTCTCAAAGATTAAAATAGCTGCTAGTTTAGAGGTGATATTTCCAGAATCATATCTTGGAGACACCTCGGCTATATCAAAGGTGACTGTTTTCCCAGTGCTTGCAATATGTCTTATAAGTTCCCTGCCAGATTTTGGATGGATCCCAAAGGGCTGAGGGGCACTTACTCCAGGAGCATAGGCAGACGAAAAAACATCCGTACATACAGTTACATATATATGATCATTTTCTTCTATAAACATATTTAATTTATTTTTTACTTCTAATTCCTTATAGTCATTGATATCTCGAGCTAAAATATATTTAACTCCCAATTCATCAGCTGTTTTAAAGAGGGATCTTGTATTTCCGTATTTTTGAATTCCCAATACAAAGTAGGAGAAATCTAATTCTCTTTCTTTACACTGGTCAGCTATCTGTAAAAACATGGTACCAGAACTAGTCTGTTCTTCATATGGTCTCATGTCAAAATGAGCATCAAAGTTTATTATCCCAATTTTTGGTTTCTTTTGATATCTAGATACCACATCTAAGAGGCCATTATAGGTTCCAAAAGCAACCTCATGTCCTCCTCCTAAGACTATTGGAAACATCCCCAAGGCTATGATCTTGGATACCGCTGTAGAAAGGGCTTTTTGAGCACCTTCAAGATCTTCATCTATACAAAAGATATTTCCAGCATCATAGAGGCTTACATCTTCCATGGTTTTAGGGAAGTTACACATCTCACGACGTATGGCATTGGGACCCTCTGCAGCTCCGATATTCCCCTTATTTCTTTCTATCCCTTCATCACTGGAAAATCCAATAAAACAGACTGCATTTTTAAATTTGAGATCTTCTAAGTTATCTTCTAGGTCGATCGCCTCAATAGTCTGGTGCCATCTAAGGGAATCAGGATCTTCTCCATCAATTCGTCCCGTCCATACATTTTTTTTTACCCTTCGGTAATTTATAAAAAATTCTTTATTTATATATTTATATTTCGTTAAAGATTCCAATCTTTATTTCCCCCTAATCGCCTGCAGCGAAATCTTTTTATTAAATTCTCTAACAGAAGCTTACTCTATTTTTCATTAAAATTCAATTTTTAACTGATATATTTATTTCATTATAAATGTTAAAATCGTGCTATCTTAGCACCATTCGGTTGACTTTCATATTAAAATAGAGTAATAAAGGAGTAGCAAAGAATTATGAGGGGGAAAAAATGTCAAAAATATTAATAGATAATCAAAAATTATTCATAGAGGATATAGTAAATGTAGCTAGGTTTAACTTTAAGGTGAAATTAGGTGATGATGCAAAAAAAAGTATCAATACAGCTCGGGCTATAGTGGACAAGTTTGTTGCTGAAGGAAGGGTATCTTATGGTATCACAACTGGATTTGGTAAATTTTCAGATGTAGTTATCTCAAAAGAAGAAGCTAATGACCTCCAAAGAAACCTTATTATCAGTCACGCTTGTGGAGTAGGGGAACCCTTTGCTGAAGAGATCGTAAGAGCAATGATGGTTCTTCGTGTAAATTCTCTGACAAAAGGTCACTCTGGCATCAGATTATTAACTGTGGAAAAATTAATAGAACTTTTAAATAAAGAAGTTCATCCAGTAGTTCCTGAAAAGGGATCTTTAGGAGCATCAGGAGACTTAGCACCATTATCTCACATGGTATTAACTATGCTTGGATTAGGAGAAGCTTTTTATAAGGGTGAAAGGATGGATAGTATTGAAGCCCTTGAGCTAGCAGTAATAGAACCATTACCATATTTGACTTCTAAAGAAGGACTGGCACTAATCAATGGAACACAGGCTATGACAGCTGTAGGAGTATTGACTATATATGATGCATTAAACTTATCTAAGATAGCTGATATTGCAGGAGCATTGACTATGGAGGCTCTTACAGGGATTAAATGTGCATTGGACCCTAGAGTACATGAGATCAGAGGTCACAGTGGTCAGATAGATACTGCTAAAAACCTTTTGAACTTAATAGAAGGAAGCAAGATGATTACTAAACAGGGTGATTTAAGAGTTCAAGATGCCTATGTTCTTAGGTGTATGCCACAAATCCATGGAGCGAGTAAAGATGCCCTTAGATTTATAAAGGAAAAAATAGAGATAGAAGTAAATGCTGTAACGGATAATCCATTGATCTTCCCAGAAACAGAGGAATCTATCTCAGCAGGAAACTTTCATGGACAGCCTATGGCACTCCCTTTAGATTATATGGGAATAGCACTGGCAGAATTAGCCAATGTTTCTGAAAGAAGATTAGAAAGACTTGTAAACCCTGCTTTAAGTAATGGGTTACCTGCATTTTTAACTAAATTTGGAGGGGTACATTCTGGATTTATGATCGTACAATATAGTGCTGCCTCGATAGTATCAGAAAATAAAATTTTAGC
This sequence comes from Psychrilyobacter sp., assembly GCF_037132775.1. GTDB lineage: Bacteria > Fusobacteriota > Fusobacteriia > Fusobacteriales > Fusobacteriaceae > Psychrilyobacter. Next base: position 2,988 of record NZ_JBAHZY010000149.1, on the reverse strand, counting down.
ACACCCTGCTTCGGTAGATTCTATCCCATCTTCTGCAAACCAAGAGGATCATGTATCCATGGGAACAATCGCAGGAAGAAAAGCTAGAGAGATCATGAAAAATGCAAGACATGTAATAGCTATGGAGATCTTTGGAGCTTGTCAGGCCATCGATCTGAGAGAGGATAATTTCTTAGGAAAGGGAACTGAAATTGCCTATAATTTTATTAGAGAAGATATAAAATTTATCAATGAGGATGTGGTTATGTATAAAAATATAAATAAATGTTATGAACTCATTTCTAATAAGAAGATGATAGATAGAGTAGAGGAAGCAGTAGGGGAACTACTATAATTTTTAAGGAAAATTATAGATAAAGGATTAAAAATTTATAACTAACAAAAGGAGACAATCATAATGTTTACAAATAACGATATAAAAGATGCAATGAGTATAAAATTAACAGACATACCAAAGGAAACTCCTAAATTTGATTCTAAATTTAGGAGAGCTCCCAAAAGAAGTCTTACATTATCTCAAGATGAGGTAGAGTTAGCACTTAAAAATGCACTTAGATATATTCCAGAGGAGTTTCATACTGAGTTAGCATCTGAATTTTTGGAAGAATTGTATGAAACTGGAAGAATTTATGGATATAGATTTAGACCAGAAGGTAGATTATTTGCAAAATCTATCGATGAATATAAAGGAAAATGTATTGAAGGTAAAGCATTTCAAGTAATGATCGATAACAACTTAGATTTTGATATTTGCTTATACCCGTATGAATTGGTAACTTACGGAGAAACAGGACAAGTATGCCAAAACTGGATGCAGTATAGGTTAATTAAGAGATATTTAGAAGAATTGACACAGGATCAGACTTTGGTGATTCAATCTGGACATCCAATGGGATTATTCAGGTCTAACCCTTGTGCTCCTAGAACTATTATCACAAATGCACTTATGATAGGGATGTTTGACGATGATGAAAATTATATTAGAGCAGCTGCATTAGGAGTTGCTAACTATGGTCAAATGACTGCTGGGGGATGGATGTATATCGGACCTCAAGGGATAGTTCATGGAACTTATTCTACCATCTTAAACGCAGGTAGATTATTTTTAGGCGTACCACAAGATGGTGACCTAAAAGGTAAGTTATTTGTAACTTCTGGATTAGGAGGAATGTCAGGAGCTCAAGGTAAAGCTGTTGAGATTGCAAATGGTGTGGGAATAATAGCAGAGGTAGATTATTCCAGGATAGAAACAAGACATTCTCAAGGATGGGTATCTAGTATAGCTCTTTCTCCAAAGGATGCATTTGATCAGGTAGAAGCTTATTTTAAAGCAGAAAAGCCTGCTGCAATAGCATTCCATGGAAATATAGTAGACTTACTCGAATATGCAGCTGATAATAAGATAAAGATTGACCTATTAACTGATCAGACTTCTTGTCACGCAGTTTATGACGGTGGATACTGCCCTCAAGGGATTTCTTTTGAAGAGAGAACTAGGTTATTAGCAGAGGATAAGGATAAATTTATAGGATTAGTAAATACAACTCTGGTAAGCCACTACAATGTGATCAAAAGATTGAGTGAACAAGGGACATATTTCTTTGACTATGGAAATGCTTTCTTAAAATCTGTATACGATGCTGGGGTAAAGGAGATATCTAAAAATGGTAGAGATGATAAAGGTGGATTTATCTATCCTTCTTATGTAGAAGATATATTGGGACCTGAATTATTTGATTACGGGTATGGGCCATTTAGATGGGTCTGCCTGAGTGGAAAAAAAGAAGATCTCTTAAAAACAGATGCAGCTGCCATGAGCTGTATCGATCCTAACAGAAGATATCAGGACAGAGACAACTATAACTGGGTAAAGGATGCTGATAAAAATGGATTAGTAGTAGGGACTCAGGCCAGAATCCTATATCAAGATGCCATGGGAAGAACCAATATTGCATTGAAATTTAATGAGATGGTAAGAAATGAAGAGGTCGGTCCTATCATGCTTGGACGTGATCATCATGATGTTTCAGGAACAGATTCACCATTTAGAGAAACTTCTAATATCAAGGATGGATCAAATATAATGGCAGATATGGCTACCCATTGTTTTGCTGGGAATGCAGCTCGTGGAATGAGTTTAATAGCTCTTCATAATGGTGGAGGAGTAGGTATAGGGAAATCTATCAACGGAGGATTTGGAATGGTATTAGATGGATCTAAAAGAGTCGACGACATCTTGTATCAGGCTATACCGTGGGATGTAATGGGAGGAGTAGCTAGACGTGCTTGGGCTAGAAATAAAAACTCTATCACTACATCTATGGAGTATAATAAAAATAATGTAGGGACAGATCATATTACCCTACCTTATATACCAAATGAAGATTTGATCAAAAATTTAGTAGCTAAGAAATTTAACTAAAACTTTAAAGAGGTAGATCCTATTTAGGATCTACCTCTTTGTTAGTGATTTTTATCTACCATAGTAATTATTATTTGACGTTGCTCATTGCTTAGTTTTTGGAGAATATGGTTATAGCCTTTTTTAACCTCTTTCAGGATACAACTTTGCCTATTTTTTTAAAGATCTATATATATATATATTCTATCCATGTGTCAAATTTTTCTCCTTTTTCAAACTGCATAACATCATACATTTCAGGAGCTACCAAAATAAATTGGGTTTTAAAATCTTGTAAATTAAAGTCTTCCATTTCTTTCTTTCTTTTAATTCTTGAAAACATTTTATTAAAATCTTTAGATTGATATTTTATATCTTTTTTACTTAAAGATATTGGTTTTTGATTTTTTATTAATCCATTAATTTGACAAATTTTTAAACCTGTTTCTTTAACTGCAGATACTTTGTCGTGTAAAGTTAACTCAATTACTTTATCTTTTAGACATTGATATATGGTGGTCGTGTTTGTCAAACAGTTTATGAAAAAACTTAAGCAATTTTTTGAGTACCAAAATATACCTTAGCAG
>NZ_JBAHZY010000124.1:0-6554 GCF_037132775.1 Psychrilyobacter sp. | reverse complement strand
TAAAAAGGTATATTAATTTTTATAATAACGATAGAGGACATAGTTCTTTAGATTATGAAACACCTGCTAAGGTATATTTTGGTACTCAAAAAATTGCTTAAGTTTTTTCATAAACTGTTTGACAAACACGACCACCATAGTATGACTTTAAACTTTTTTTCCCCGTTTAAAATAGAAAAATCAGAAAATGAGATGTGTGAGTTTATTTTTGAGGTTAAAAACATAGAAAAATTAAAATTAAAAGCTCCTATGGGTGATTCTGGGGGTGGAGCAAGTCGAACAGAAGTAGATTGTCTTTTAACAGTAAATAATGGAACACAGCATTTATTCGAGATAAAATATACAGAAGATGGTTTTGGGAAAGTAAAGAATGAACCAAAATATGAATCAAAATGGTTTGGGACTTCTAATATAGAATCTAACTTGAATATACCCAATAAAGATAAACAAGTTCAATATAATAAAGTAATTGAATTATTTAATGAAAATACTATTGATTATGAATTGTATTATTTCAAAAAGAAATAATGCTCAATACAGAGAATTCATAAGCTTTAGAAAAAATATGAAAATAGATTATTTCAATAAGGTTAATATTTATTATTGGGAAGATATAAACCAAGCCGCTTTGAAAATTTCAGAAAAATATCCAAGTAAAAAGTTAAAAGATCATTATGAAAGATTTCAAAAGGTCTACTTAAATTTTTAAATAAAATAAATCCCTCCTACCGTATTTAGAGTAATCTATTTCGTCGGAGGGTTTTAATTTTATAAATTTTAAATGGCTCATATGGTAAAATGTAATATAAAAAAATATTTAGGAGATGAAAGATAATGGAAAATGAAAATCACGTATTGAAGATAAAAGAAAAGGTAGCGGATCATATAGATGGAAGATTTATTTCAAATACCATAGTAGATGGAGATATCTATATTTTAAAGTATTGCAAATTAGATAAGGATAAATTTGGATATAAATTCATGCTTATGCTTTTTAAAACTAGTTATGATGGGGAAAGATTTGTAAATGAAGGCTGTGTAGACAATATCTTGATAGAATTTGATAAAGTACTAAGAACAGATCTTAGAAATAAAAAAGTTAGAGAGATCTATTTATCATTATTTGAAAAAATTAACAGGATGCAAAAAGAACTTGCGGCAGAAAAGAAGATCATCTGGAAAGAGATAGTTCCGGCTATCAAAGCAGATATCATAAATATGAAACACGATATAAAAAATATGTAAAAAAAAAGAGTGAAAGCTCTTTTTTTTAATACAACTCTATATAATATTCACTTAATTTTTCATAATCTGTAATAACTATCCTTCTTTTGTCTTTTTTTATCAGCCCCTGGTCGATGAATTTTTTTAGGACTCTATTGAGGTGCCTATAGCTAGTTCCTAAAATTTGGGAAAGATCGTTAAAACTGGTGGATTCTAACAAGATTTCATTTCCTTTTTCCACAGCATGGGTGATGAGATAGTTGGCTAAAACATGCTCAAAACTGTAGGAGGAGGAGATAATATTGGAATTTACTGTAGCTTGTAATTTATTCAATGTAGAGCTATACAGGTATTTCCAAAATTTTGGATCATCGGCAATTAATTTTGAAAAAATACTCATACTGATACCTATTACAGTGGTGTCCTCAGTAGCAATAATATCATATTTTGAATATGGATTGTTTATTATTTCCATCTCTCCTAACATCTCCAAGGGTTTACTGTAATCAATTAGAAGAGATTTTCCATTCTCTAAATTTAAAATGATTTTCGTTCCCCCGGTAACCAATAGATAAAAATAATTTACCTTCTCAGAGGAAGTAAATAGATGCTCGTCTTTTTTAAACTGGTAGAGAGACATATATTTTTCAAGATTATTAGAGAATATGGAGTTGATATTGTATAATTCAATATATTTTTTTAATAAATTGGAACTGTTGATGATTTTCACAGATTCTACCTCCGTTTTTTATTATTATACCCTAAAAAAGGACATAGGACCTATTTTTATCTACAGTATTATACTATCATATTACCATAAAAAAATAAATCAACTCATATAAATTTGTGATATGGACAAAAGTTTCTACGGCTAACCTCAATTAGCCACTATGAGTAAATTGCGAGCAGTTTACTTTTTGGTAAGCTGTTTTTATTTTATGCATACAGAAATAAGATATTGTTGATGGTTTTTAAAAATCAGGAGGAATAAAAGATGAAAAGAATAATATTATTTTTAATGGGTTTGAGCTTGATCTTGTTGACTGCATGTGGAAAAGAAGAGAACACTAAAAACGCCGAAAATGAAGGTGTAAAAAAAGTTGATTATAAAGTAGGAATAGTACTTGGTTTAGGTGGCTTAGGAGATAAATCTTTCAATGATTCGGCTTATAAAGGTCTTTTGAAAGCTGAAAAAGAATTAGGAGTAAAAATTAAATATGTAGAGCCTACGACACTTTCAGAATTTGATCAGTTTTTTACTGAGTTTGCAGAAGCAAATTATGATCTTATAATCGGTGTTAGTTTTGATGCTGAAAAAGGTATTGAAAAGGCAGCGAAAGAATATCCCGAAAGTACTTTTGTAATTATAGATTCAGTTGTAGACCTACCAAATGTAAAATCTATAATCTTTAATCAAAAAGAGGGTTCTTTCTTGGCAGGAGCTATAGGAGAAATGGTAAGTAAAAACAAATCATTAGGGTTTATAGGTGCTATAGAGATTCCAATAATAAAGAGTTTTTATGAAGGTTATGAGCAAGGAGCACAATATATGAATCCAAATATTGAAGTAAGGGATATATATGTTGGTGGAGGTAATTCATTTAATGACCCTGCTAGAGCAAAGGAACTCGCTATATCCATGGCAGAAAATGGTATAGATGTTATTTTTACAGTAGCAGGCGGATCTGGTAGAGGAGTCATGGAAGCTATAAAAGGTAGAGAAGGTCTATATGGAATTGGTATAGATTCAAATCAGGATGGAGAAGTAGAGGGGAAAATCTTGACTTCAATCTTAAAAAGAGTGGACGTATCTATATTTGATGCCACTTTCGAGGGCTTAGCTGGAAAATTTACAGCAGGAACAGTTGTCTTAGGATTGAAAGAAAATGGAATAGGAACTACTAATTTTGAATTTTCTAAAGAAATTATTGGAGAGGAAAATTTAGCTGAATTAGAGCAAATAAAGAAAGATCTTATTTCAGGAAAGATTAAAATAAAATAAATAAAAAATCCTCCATTTTTGGAGGTTTTTTTATTATCTAGGAAATTATAAATGTGAATTTCGTTAGAGTTGTATATGAAAGATATAAAGTCTTATATCTCTTTAGAATATCTTTTTATAGCGTCTTTATCTAGGGTAATGATACTTTTTCGATCCTTCTTTATGATCCCTGAATCTGTAAAAAACTTTATGATCCTAGTCAAATTACGGTAACTGACATTTAATTCTTTAGATAGTTCATTTAAAGATTTAAAATTGATAAGGTGATCGTTTTTAACCAAGTGAAGGGCTAAGATGTTTTTTAAATTAAATCCTTCTTTTAGGAGGATAGCTCTATTGGTTTTTAATAATTTTTGGATAGAAGCTACTCCTAAAAACCTCCATAGTTGGGAATTTTCCTTTAAATGTGCCTCAATAGCCTTAAATGAGATACTCATAATAAGGGTGTTATTAGAATTGGCAATTACATCAAATAACATAGAAGTTTCTCCTAAATATTCTACATCTCCAAATATTTCTGGTGGAGATAATTTATTTATGAAGATACTCCTACCACTGGCTAAAAAAGAGTGGATATCAACTCCTCCAGATACAATAAAATATATATGTTTTACCTCATCTTTGGCGTTGATTATATTTTCTCCCTGGGAGTATTTTTTAAATTTAAATAAATTGACGTTCTCCTTGGAAAATAAGTTATTCAATTTATGTGTATCTATAAAGTTTTCTATGATTTGAGTATTTTTCATCTATTCCCTCCATTTCTGCCACCTGTCCTATAATTAACTTATAAAATCTTATATCATATTTTTAGAAGAAAATCAAAATAATAATAATGATTTAATAGGAAATAAGAAAATATAAGTTATAGTATATAGATATAGCTGTATTATATGGGGAGGCTAAAATGAGAATAGTTGACATTATCCAAAAGAAAAGAGAAAAAGAAATTTTAACCGATGAAGAAATAAGATTTTTATTGGAAAATTACCAAGCAGGGGAGGTACCTGATTATCAAATTGCATCTTTTTTAATGGCTGTTTACTTTAACGGAATGACTACAGAGGAATTGAAAGTATTCACAGAAACTATGATAGATTCGGGAGAGACAATAGATTTTCCTGGTGTGGAAAAATTCTTGATAGATAAACATTCTACAGGAGGGGTAGGAGATAAAACAACTATCGCTTTAGCTCCTATATTTGGCGCACTAGGAATGGGAACAGCAAAATTATCTGGTAAAGGGCTGGGTCATACTGGTGGAACTATAGATAAATTTGAGTCGATCAAAGGATTTAAATTTAGTAATACAAAAGAAGAATTAATAAAAATAGTAAATGAAACAGGAACAGGACTCATGGGGCAAGCAGACACAATAGTTCCTTTGGATAAAAAACTTTATGCACTTAGAGATGTTACGGCTACTGTATCGAGTATTCCTCTTATTGCCAGCTCTATAATGAGTAAAAAATTAGCAATTCATGCAGATGCAATAATTTTAGATGTAAAGGTAGGATCTGGAGCATTTATGAAAGATCTTACCGAAGCACGTAAATTAGCTCAAACAATGTATGATTTAGGAAAAGCATTTGATAGAAACATCGTGTGTATGCTGACTAATATGGATGAACCGCTGGGGAATGCTGTAGGAAATTCCCTGGAAATAGTGGAAGCCGTGGAAACTCTAAAAGGAAACGGACCTGAGGATTTCACTTATTTGGTAGAAGTATTAGGAGCACAGGCACTGATCTTAAAAGGTGATGTAAAAACATTGGAAGAAGGGATCGAAAAGGTAAAGGAAGTTATAGAGAACGGAAAAGCTCTTGAGATGCTGAAAAAATTCATAAAAGGTAGTGGTGGAAATCCGAATATCTGTGACGATTATTCGTTGCTTAATATAGCTACTGAAACTTTTGAATTCAATGTAGATGAAAGTGGATATATAAAACATATCGATGCTGAAAAAATAGGTAAGGCTGCTATGATGCTCGGAGCTGGAAGAGCTACAAAGGATGACCTAATAGATCATTCAGTTGGACTAATCATGCATAAGAAGGTAGGAGATCAGTTTGAATCAGGGGAGGCTATTTTAACTCTATATCATCAAAACAACATGAGAAATGAAATTTTAGAAACTTTGAGAAGTGCTTTTGTATTCTCTAAAGAAAAAGTAGAAAAAATCCCAACAATATTAGATATAATAGGGTAACCCTTCCTTTTTATGGGATTCAACGATTATTAAAATCGACATTCTAAATCAAGTTTTAGTTATACTTGATTTAGATAATCGTAGAAAAACGTATAATTAAAACTTAATTTATAAATGTTGACCGATTTACGAGTACTTAAATTTCTTTTTAATAAAAAGAAATTTTGCGATGTGAAAACAGGGAAACCGAGGTTAGACTAGGATGAAGGAATAATTTAATCTGTGAAAATTAGTGGGGAAAATAAAAAAATGGAGGAATAAAATCATGGAAATAAACAAGTATATAGATCATACAGTGTTAAAGGCAACGACTACAGAGGCAGATATAATTAAATTATGTAAGGAAGCCTGTGAATATAACTTCTTTTCAGTATGTGTAAATGGATCGTATGTACCTTTAGCTAAGAAACAATTAGAGGGATCGGATGTAAAAATTGCAGCAGTAATAGGATTTCCACTGGGAGCTATGTCTAAAGATGCAAAGATATTTGAAACTAAAAAATGTATCGAAGATGGAGCAGATGAGATCGACATGGTACTCAATGTTGGATTCTTAAAAGATGGTAAATTTGACGAGGTAGAATCTGAGATCAGAGGGATAAAGGAAGCTATGGGAACTCATATATTAAAAGTTATCCATGAAAACTGTTACCTAACAGATGAACAAAAAAGAAAAGCTTGTGAGCTTTCTGTCAGTGCAGGAGCAGACTTTGTAAAGACTTCTACAGGATTTGGAACAGGAGGATCTACATTTGAAGATGTAGCTCTTATGAAGGAAGTAGTAGGGGATAGAGCACAGATAAAAGCCGCTGGAGGAGTAAGAGATATAGAAACTGCCATGAAATATATTGAGATGGGAGTAACTAGATTAGGAACTTCTTCTGGTGTCAGCTTAGTGAGTACAGGAAAAGCAAAAGAAGGAGAATACTAAAATTTAAAAAAGAATATTGTCTCCATAATGATTCCTTGTAGTTCCAACCCGGGGCTGTTGCAAGTTTTGTGTAAACTCTAAAAATTAATGTAAAACTTTTATAAAAAGAGGAGTAATAATTCTTTAATTATTGCTTCTCGTTTTTAATATATTAGAACTTTATTTTTTGTATGTCAATAGCAGAGCCT
>NZ_JBAHZY010000122.1:0-13306 GCF_037132775.1 Psychrilyobacter sp. | reverse complement strand
AGGCTCTGCTATTGACATACAAAAAATAAAGTTCTAATATATTAAAAACGAGAAGCAATAATTAAAGAATTATTACTCCTCTTTTTATAAAAGTTTTACATTAATTTTTAGAGTTTACACAAAACTTGCAACAGCCCCTCAGTTTTCTCTATTTTTATTTTGTCTATTTATGATTTTTTCCATCTTCAGTTAGTTTGAAGCCATCTTCAGTTTTTTCAATAAGTCTATTTTTTAATAATCCACCGATAGCTCTTTTAAAAGCTTTTTTACTCAGTCCAAATTCTCTTTTGATATCTTCAGGGGAACTCTTATCACTGATTGTTAACCTCTTGTGATAGTTAGTCTGAATGCTTTCTAAGATCATAGAAGCGTCTTTATCCATTTGTACATGAGCTAATAGTCTAGGACTAAGGTCAACCTTACCATCTTCTCTAGTTCTAATTACACGAGCTTGTACTTCGTCTCCTACTTTGTAGTTGCCGAAGAATTCGTTATTAGGAATAAGACCATAGTATCTATCTTCTATAGCTACAAATATTCCGATCTCAGGAACTACTCTATACACTGTACCTACTATCAATTCATTTTTCTCTAGATCAAAGTTAGGTAATAGAAATTTATAGACATTCATAGTAGCAGAAACTCTACCTTTTTTATCTTCAAATAACCCTACTAGGTAAGTTTGTCCGATCTCTACTCTACATTCTTCTTGTCCCTTTGGTAAAAGTAAATCTTTAGATAATCCCCAATCTAAAAATGCACCAAAAGGAGCTAGATCTACAACTTTTAATTTTGCCATGGTTCCAGCTACTGCAAAACTAGTTTCAAATGTAGCTATTAACCTATCTTCAGAATCACTATATATGAATACGTCTACAACGTCTCCCTCTTGGATATTTTTTCCTTCGATCTGATTATTTGGTAATAAGACATTGTCGTCTGCATTTTCAGTTTCAGCGTCAAGGTAAGCTCCGATGGTTGCGATATTGTGTACAGTCAGTTTTTGTCTTTTTCCCATCTTTATTATTGATTGTTTAGATGTTGATTCATCCATTATTTCATTGTTATTTGTTACTTCACTCATTGTTATCTCCTCATTAAATTCAAAATACGCCACTATATTTGCCAAATGTTACCCATTATTATACCATATATTTCATAAAATACTAAACAAATTTACTTTAGATGCTACCATAGGCATATATTTCAAACTTTTTAGGGGATGTATGTAAAACTTTATTTATTGATAGTATATGTTGAGGATGAAAAATACACTTTATATTCACTCCAAAGGTGAATATAAATAACTGAAAAAAGTATAACATGCAATTCAATGAAGAGTGTCGATTAATTCTATAAAGCGCACATTTCCATCATATTTGTTATAGTTTATATCGTTTTAGTTTTAAAAACAGAACAAAATACAGTTTTTATAAATAAAAATAAAATAAGTGTTGACCATCATATATATGTATGATAGTATAGTTCTTGTCGAGTGGTGAGATGTCCGAACTGGCTAAGGAGCCGGTCTTGAAAACCGGTGAACCCGCAAGGGGTCTGGGTTCGAGTCCCAGTCTCATCGCCATACACGGAGAATTGGGAGAGTGGTCGAATCCGCTCCCCTGCTAAGGGAGTGTGCCCTTATCGGGTACCGAGGGTTCAAATCCCTCATTCTCCGCCATATAAAAACAAAGTCGGTTGTAACCGCTTTTTTTTTACTCAATATTTTAATTAATATCTGTACCTATAGCTCAATTGGATAGAGCATCTGGCTACGAACCAGAAGGTTAGAGGTTCGACTCCTCTTAGGTGCACCATAAAAAAAAGTTGACATTATATCTTTTGTGTGATATTATGCTATGTAGAATAAAAATTTAATATATAAGAAAAGAAGAGACACCCGTTTCTCACCTTATCATCACTAAACTAAAAGTTTAGATCTTAGGATCATGTTAGATGCATCAGGTTACGAATTAAAGATGTGAAGAATTTACTGATTAGATGAAAATTTAATTAAGAAATAACTTTTACAGGGTGTGTTATCATATCCTGTTTTTTTTATATAATTTTGGAGGTGACTATTATTTCTAACAAAACTAGAATTAATGAAAGAATTAGAGCTAGAGAAGTAAGGGTAATATCGGATGATGGAGAGCAATTGGGAGTAATGACTTCGAGAGAAGCATTGAGTATTGCAGTTGAAAAAAAACTTGATTTAGTAGAAGTTTCACCTACAGCTCAACCACCTGTATGTAAGATTATGGATTACGGAAAGTATAAGTATGAGCAGGCTAGAAAAGCAAAGGAAGCTAAGAAAAATCAAAAGCAAGTTGTAATTAAAGAAATTAAGTTTAAAGCTAGAATAGATGTACATGATTTTGAAACTAAAATAGGACACATTAGAAAGTTCATTGAAAAAGAACATAAAGTAAAAGCTAGTCTTATGTTATTTGGTAGAGAAAGAATGCATGCTGCACTAGGAATAAAAAAACTTGATGAAGTAGCTGAAATTTTTAAAGATGAAGCTCTTATTGATAAAAAGTATGGTGGACCACAAAAGTTTATCATATTATCACCGTTAAAAAAATAAACATAAAATTGAAAGGAGGATATTTATTATGCCTAAGATGAAAACTCACAAGGGAACTGCTAAGAGAGTAAAAGTAACTGGAACAGGGAAATATATCGCTAAGAAATCAGGAATGAGTCATATCTTAACTAAGAAAAAGACTAAAAGAAAGAGAAACTTAAATAAAGATAATGTACTACCTAAAGGTGCTGCAAGAATGATGGTAAGATTATTACCTACAGGTGTTGGAAGATAATTATAATCTTTAAATAGATGTTAAGCAAATTTTTGAGATTAGGAGGAACAGGCAATGTCAAGAGTAAAAACTGGTGTTATTAGAAGAAAAAGACATAAAAAAATATTAAAAAGAGCTAAAGGATTTAGAGGTGCATCTGGAGATGTATTCAAGCAAGCTAACCAAGCTGTAATGAGAGCAGAAGCTTTCTCTACAAGAGATAGAAAAGTTAGAAAGAGAAAAATGAGACAATTATGGATCATAAGAATAAATGCTGCTGCAAGATTAAATGAAGTAACTTATTCTAAATTCATGAATGGATTAAAGAAAGCTGGAATTGTTTTAGATAGAAAAGTCTTAGCTGACTTAGCTGTAAACAATGCAGCAGAATTTGCTAAATTAGCAGAAACTGCAAAATCAGCATTATAAAAATTTTAAAAGATTATCCTCTTGGATAGTCTTTTTTTTATAAACTTAGAATCATAAAAAAAAATATGGGATTTGATAGTTAATATGTATAATATGTATGATGCAGTAAAAATGGATCTAAAGGTAGGTTTATGTGAAAAAATTGAGTATATATGACTTAAATCAACGATTTTATTTTAATATTATTATAAACTGCAAAATTTCACTAGAAAATATGTATAAATGTTAGTTGACATAGGTTCTATATTTCTTATACAATGGTTTAGTAGGGAAACTAAAAGAAGATAAAAAAAATAAGCGCCTGAACTTTTGAATTAATTCTCAATCTCGAACAAGGTATGAGATCAGAAGTTGACGAGGGCTAGGGAAATCGAAAATCGGCGGGTACCTTAGAGGTTGTCACAACCTAAAGAAGGAACAAAAATAATTGGCAACGATTATTACAAAAATCTTCTAGTGGCTATTTTCTTTTAAAATATAACCCTTTAGATCTATGGGTCTAAAAGAATATTTAAAATCAAATATTTTAGGAGGAAATAAAAATGTGTGGAATTGTAGGTTACGTAGGAACTAAAGAAACAAAGGACATCTTATATAGTGGGTTATCAAAATTAGAATACAGAGGGTATGATTCAGCTGGTATATCAATTTTAAGTGATGAGGGACTTATGAAAACATTTAAATCAGTGGGTAAATTAGTAAATTTGGGTGAAATAATAAAAGATAAAGAAATTTTAGGTCATGTAGGTATAGGGCATACTAGGTGGGCTACTCATGGAGTGCCTAGTACTAGAAACTCCCATCCTCATAATTCACAGGGTGATAAACTATCTCTTGTACACAACGGAATAATAGAAAATTATGCAGAATTAAGGGGAAAATTGAAAAATAAAGGATATAAATTTTTATCCGACACCGATACAGAAGTTATAGTTCATCTGTTAACTGATAATTATACTGGAGATCTGTTAGAATCCGTATTCAAAATATTACCGATCTTAGATGGGACTTACGCATTAGGAGTAATTTCATCGGACCAGCCGGATCTATTGGTGGCAGCTAGAAAGGGATCACCTTTAGTAATAGGATTAGGAACAGAGGAAAAATATATAGCATCAGACGTTCCAGCAATCCTAGAATATACTGATAGAGTAATCTTTTTAGAAGATGGGGATGTAGCTTCATTAAAAAAAGATGAAATAAAGATATGGGATTTAGAAAGAAATGAAAAAACAATAGAGGAAACAAAGATAGAATGGTCGTTAGAAGCAGCAGAAAAAGGTGGATATGAACATTTTACCCTAAAAGAGATCCACGAGCAACCAGCAGTAATAGCAGAGACTTTAAAAGGTAAAATAGAGGGTGATAGTGCCATCATAGATGAGATCACATTGACGGAGGAAGAATTAAAGAATATAACCAAGATTCATATGGTAGCTTGCGGGACATCTTATCATGCGGCTCTAATAGGAAAATATATGATAGAGCAGGAGTTAAGAATACCGGTAGAAGTCGAGGTAGCATCTGAATTTAGATATAAAAATCCGATAATTGCTAAGACAGACCTGGTGATATTGATATCTCAATCAGGAGAAACAGCCGATACATTGGCAGGGCTGAGAGAGGCTAAAAAAAGTGGAGCTAAGACAATAGGAATAATCAATATAATGGGAAGTACCATATCCAGGGAAGCAGATGGAACAATCTATATCAATGCAGGTCTAGAGATAGGGGTAGCTTCTACTAAGGCATTTGTATCACAACTGATAGCTCTATATATATTGACTCTGTATCTAGGGGAGAAAAAAGAGATATTAGATGTAGAAAGAAGAAGATATATAATTGAAAATTTAAGAAAATTACCAAATATTGTAGAGAAAATATTAGAAATAGAAGAGGATATCAAGAAAAAATCATCGATATTAGATGGTGTGGTATCTAGTATATTTATAGGTAGAAACATAAATACAGCAATAGCCTATGAGGGAGCATTAAAACTGAAGGAAATCTCGTATATCCATGCAGAGGGTTACCAATCAGGGGAATTAAAGCATGGTCCCATAGCGCTTATAAATGAAGACTGTCCACTTATAGCAATAGCTACTAAAAGTGATACATATGATAAGATGAAATCCAATATAGAGGAAGTAAGAGCTAGAGGTGGAAGGGTACTAGCTGTAGCCACTATAGGAGACTTAGAAATAGCAAAAATTTCAGACGAAGTTATTTATATACCAGAGATAGACGAATTGTTTTCACCGGTAATAAATGTTATACCGCTACAGATATTATCGTATTATGCTGCTATAAGTAGAAACGTAGATGTAGATAAACCTAGAAATTTAGCTAAATCTGTTACTGTAGAATAAGAAGTTATAATACTTTTTTAGAATCAAGGGGGAGAGAGATGTTAAGAACAACAATATTTATGGAGATTAATGAGATAGAAAACTTAGATGAAAGAAGAGTGGATCTTAGATCGGAACTGATCTTTAATCCCAATAATCGCAAGGCATTGAAGGAATTAGGGGCAATACTTTGTTTTCAAAAAAAAACAAATGATGCTATAGACGTCTACAGTAAAATGTTGGAATTAGATCCCAAAAATCCAGAGTATATGGCATATATGGGATATCTTTACTATGAAAAGGATGATTTTGCAGAGGCTATAGAATTGTTTGATAAGGCTTTAGAAATAGACCCAGAAGCTCCATTTGTATATTTTTTATCAGGGAATGCTTATTCAAGGGTAGGAAGAATAGTAGACGCTATAAGAGCCTATGATCTGGCGATATTTTTAGATTTTGATATCTATGATGCTCATGTGGAATTTGCTATAAAATACGAGAGAATGGGACGATTAAAAAGAGCACTAAAGGAATATATAGCTGCCTATGAAATTGATTCGAGAGATGAAGCTGTTAAAGAAAAAATAGATTTTTTAAGAGAAAAAATAGGAAAATAAAACCTAGATTATTAAAATATTTAATAAGGAGGCTGACCCAAAAGGGTCAAGCCTCTTTATTTGATTACTAAATCTACTTTTGGGTGCTTCCTTGTATTAAATAGATATGGGAAGCTTAATAGTTACAGTAGTTCCTATATTGAACTCACTTTCAATATAAATATTTCCATCATGTAATTTAATAATATCTTTTACAATGGAAAGACCTAGCCCGAAACTATTTTTTTGCCTATTTCGACTTTCATCTTGGATATAAAACCTTTCAAAGACGTGTTTTATATTTTTTTTTGGAATTCCCTTACCCTGATCTTTAATTACTATATAGTGGTATTTTCTTTTATGGAATGAATCGATGGAGATCTCATGGTTTTCAAGTGTGTATTTGGAGCTATTTTTTAATAACTCTCTTAATGCTTGAAGGATAAGATCTTTATCGGCATTTAAAATAGATATTTGATTTCGTAGGATTTTATAGGTATGATCTTTATCTATAAGTTGTTGTTTTTCCATAAGTTCCTGAATTAAAAGAGATATTTCAAAGGAAATAATGTTATTTTTTAATATATTATTTTCTTTGCGTGCTAAAAAAAGAAGTTTCTTTAACAGGTTTTCCATATTATTAACTTCTTTTAAAATTTCTGCAAGACCTCGATCAATCATAACAGGGTCAGATTTTGCTCCTATATTTAAAAGGTCGGCATACCCTTTGATTACTGCTAGTGGGGTTCTGAGTTCATGGGAAGCGTTGGAAATAAATTTATTTTGAGATTTAAATGATATATCTAATCTATCAATCATATCATTTATAGCCATTGAGAGTTTTCCCAATTCATTATTTGGATTTATAATGGTAATTCGTTCACTCAAATCATGTCTATTAATTTTTTTTACAGTTTTAGTGATCTCATGTATGGGAGATTGGATGATCTTGTCAATCTTTCTTACTACTCCAAGGGAGATCATTATGATGAAAATACTGGAAAAGAAAAGAGAATTCATAAGAGCTATAGTATCGTTTTTTATTTCATCTGAATCGGAAAAGATCTGAACATAGATCTCTTTATCTCCGAATTTTAATAATAAATTCTTTATAATTAAGGCGTTTTTACTATTTAATATATACTGAAATTTTCCCAATTCTTTTTTGTAGTCATAAATATATTCGGTGGATTTAGCAGAAAAAACGATGCTTTCATAGATTAAATTAATATACAATGAATGCTGACCTATCTGAGTTGTTTCAAATTCAGCTATTTTGTTGTTGATTAACTCGATAGTTGAGGCTTTATCTAAGTCTTTAATCTGTTTTAGTTCTTTCTGAATTACAAGGGAAGTTTTGTTTATTTCGGATTTAGTTGTTCTATCTTCCCAATTTAGAAACACTAAAATAACTACTATATGGATAGAGGCTAAAATGACCAGCATAGATAGAAGGTAGGATGTAATTACAGTACGTTTAATAGATGTATGTTTATTCATAAATTACCTTATTATATATCCGATACCTCTAACATTTTCAATTAGTTTTTCAGGGAATCCTTTATCTACTTTATTCCTAAGGTAGTTTATATATACTGATACAATATTATTGTTCTCCTCATAGAAACCTTGCCATAATTTATTTATGATCTCTTCTTTACTGATTACTTTTCCTTTATTCTCTAATAAAAGTTGTAATATCTTTAATTCTTTTTTTGTTAAATTTAATTCTACTCCATCCCTTTCAGCTCTATAGGTATCCAAAAATATAGTAATTCCCTTGTGAGAAAGGATCTTAGGTTCAGAATCTTTAGATTTTTTAGTGTTTGCCTTTATTCTAGCTAAAAGTTCAGCAAATTCAAATGGTTTAGTTAGGTAGTCATCGGTTCCAGCGTCAAAAGCAGAGATCTTATCATTGATGCTGTCTCTAGCCGTCAGCATAATTATAGGAACTTCGGAAAAAGTTCTGATCTCTTTGCAGACATCAATTCCACTTCCGTCTAAAAGCATAATATCTAAAATAATTAAGTTGTAATCGCATTCTTTTATTAATTTAATCGCTTCCTCTCCCCTAGGGGTAATAGCAGTATCATAATGAGCGTATTTCAATTGGAATTCTAACAGTTGTGAAAGGCTATTATCGTCTTCAACAATAAGAATTTTTTCCATGGTATATCATCTCCTTGTATTTTAAAATATTATGAATGTCCTTAAAGTTAAAAATAATAATGGTATTATATATAATCATTATACTACATTTTTGTATAAAAGATGAATATATTTGATAACTAAGAGGTAACAAGAAAATACTAAAAGAGAATCTGAAAACAAACACAATCAGACAAAGGGATTCTAGGAAAAAATTAAAACTATGAAAAAAATATAATTTTTGTAAATGATGAAGAAAATAAATTAATAGTCGAAAGAGACTATAATTATATAAGTTTAAAAAAAAGGACCTATCCATCGATGATGAATAGGTCCTTTTTTTATCTAGAGTTGCAGGTCACCATATTTGATCCATTTCTTTTTTCTCATAAATTCACTTATAAAATAAGTGAAAATTCCTGGAAGAATAAAGTGTAGGAGTAAAATACCTAAGATTCCATCTGTACCCATGGTTTTAAAAGTGGCTATCTGCCCAACCAATCCAGAGGTTCCCATACCGGCACCGATTGAATTATTTCTCATATAAAATACAGAGGTTGCTAAGGGTCCTAAAATTGCAGAAGTGAGGATAACAGGCAGGGCAATAATTGGTTTTTTTATAATATTTGGAACCTGTAGCATAGAAGTACCTAATCCTTGTGAGACCAATCCTCCTATCTTATTTTCCCTATAGCTAGAAACTGCAAACCCAATCATATGAGTAGCACACCCAACTGTAGCAGCTCCAGCTGCAACGCCTGATAATCCTAAAGAAATTGAGATTGCAGCACTGGATATAGGTAGGGTTAAGATCATTCCCATGACTACAGAAAGGGTAATTCCCATAGGGATAGGATGAAGAGTTGTAAGAGTATTTATAAAGATCCCAACATCTTTCATAAAATCTACCATAAAGGGTGAGATTAAACTAGCAGTAAGCCCCCCGGAAATAATGGTTAGAGAAGGAATTAGGAGGATATCAAACTTGGTCCTGCCACTTACCCATCGACCTATTTCAGCTCCTACAAGGGAAGCAATAAAAGCTCCTACAGGTTCTCCTATGGTTATTCCACCTCCAGCAGTAATAGTACCAGCACCTAAAGTACCGCAAATGATAGCCGCAAATATGGCCAAAGGATGAACTTTTAAACTGTATGCTACCCCGGCACCAATAGCAGGACCCATCATCCACTGCGCTATCTGTCCGTAGTGGGACAAGAAGTTAAGCTCAGTATAAACCCCGATTTGTTTTAAAATAAGCCCTATTATAAGGGATGAAAAAAGTCCTAAAGCCATTCCATTTAATACTTTGGTGAGATAGGCTACTCCTAATTTGAAGATATTTTTGTTTTCTTTTAAACTATAGATATTAGTTGTCATAATTAGCTCCTTTAATTTTTTTTCTACAACAATTATATCATAAAAATCACAAAATTCAAATGGATAAATTATCATAATCCGCTTCCTGTAATTTCATTGAAAATCTGATGTTTCGTGGCAATTAAACCCCTTGACTTTAAATGCGTTTGCCGTTGCAAAAGTTCGGTAAAAAGATTGACTTTTTTTTACAAAAATGATATTATTAGTAGCTATTTAACACGTTAGGTATTTCTAGGGAAGGTGCCAATCTATATTGGTCTCCTAGTTTCGAGCTTAACGGAAGTTTAAAAACCAAATACAAATATTCAAGGAGGAACACAAAAATGGCAGTAGTAACTATGAAACAATTATTAGAAGCAGGAGCGCATTTCGGGCATCAAGCTAAGAGATGGAATCCAAAGATGGGGAAATATATCTTCACAGAAAGAAACGGAATTCACGTATTAGATTTACACAAATCTTTAAAGATGATTGAAGTTGCATATAATGTAATCAGAGACGTAGCAGCTGACGGTGGAGACATATTATTCGTTGGAACTAAAAAGCAAGCTCAAGAAGCTGTAAAAATACAAGCAGAAAGGGCAGGAATGTACTATGTAAACAATAGATGGTTAGGGGGAATGATGACTAACTTCCAAACAATCAAAACTAGAATCGCTAGATTAAAAGAATTAGAAGCATTAGATGCAGATGGAACTTTAGATGCAGCTTACACAAAGAAAGAAGCTTCTATGTTAAGAAAAGAATTAGTAAAATTAGACAAAAACTTAGGTGGAATCAAGCATATGAAAGCAGCCCCTAAAGCAATCTTCGTAGTAGACGTTAAGAAAGAATTCTTAGCTGTGGAAGAAGCTAATAAATTAGGAATACCTGTGATTGCAATGGTTGACTCAAACGTTGATCCTGATCCTATCACATTCCCAATCCCAGCAAATGATGACGCTATCAGATCAGTGACATTGATGTCTACTATCATGGCTAACGCTATCATCGAAGGTAGAAAAGGTATGGAAGCAGCACCAACTGAAACGAAGTAATTAAATACATAAATGGAATTGAGTACTTTTGTACTCAATTCTTCTTGTATTAACATGTATATATACAATAATAAAAAAAGTCACTTTGAGACTGTAAATATAATTTTAGGAGGATTCAAATGAAAATCACAGCTAAAATGGTAAAAGAGTTAAGAGACATCACAGCAGCGGGAATGATGGACTGTAAAAAAGCATTAACTGAAAAAGAAGGTAATATGGAAGCAGCAATTGATTACCTAAGAGAAAAAGGAATGGCTAAAGCAGCTAAAAAAGCAGGAAGAATCGCAGCAGAAGGAATGATCTTTGATGGGGTTTCTGCGGATGCAAAAACTGCATTAGTATTAGAATTCAACTCTGAAACTGACTTCGTAACTAAAAGTGATGAGTTTATTCAATTTGGAAAAAATGCAATAAAAGTGGCTTTAAAAAATGGAATTACAACAATAGAAGCTTTAAAAGCAGCAGACTTGAACGGTGAAACTATTGAAACAAGATTAACTAGCTTAATAGCTAAAATCGGTGAAAACATGAACTTAAGAAGAATAGAATCAGTTACTACTGAAGGTTTCGTAACTACTTACAACCATATGGGTGGAAAATTAGGTGTTATCATCGAAATGACTGGTGAAGCTACTGAAGAAAACGTAAAAAAAGCTAAAGGAATCGCTATGCATGTAGCGGCTATGGACCCTGGATACTTAGCTCCTGAAGATGTAACTACTGAAGACTTAAAGAAAGAGATGGCAATTGCAAGAGTTCAATTATTAGAAGAAGGAAAACCTGAGAAAATAATTGACAATATCTTAAAAGGTAAAGAAAGAAAGTTCTACGAAGAGTCTTGTTTAGTTAAACAAGTTTACGTAAGAGCGGAAAACAAAGAAACTATAGAGCAGTTTGCAGGGGATATTACAGTAAAAGGATTCTCTAGATTCAAAGTTGGAGATGGAATTGAAAAGAAAGTTGAAGATTTTGCAGCAGAAGTTGCAGCTCAAATTAATGGATAATTTTTTAGGGGTATAACTTTTGTTATACCCCTTTTTTTCAACGTAAAGAGTAGAAATACTTTTAAAATTCAGGAGGGAATATGAGACCAAAATATAAAAGAGTTCTTTTAAAATTAAGTGGAGAAGCTTTGATGGGGAAGCAGGAATATGGGATTTCATCTCATATGATAAATATGTTTTCCAAACAAATAGTTGAATTAGCTAATTTGGGAGTACAAGTAGCAGTTGTTATTGGTGGTGGAAACATCTTTAGAGGCCTGTCAGGTGAGGAACAGGGAATCGACAGGGTAACTGGTGATCATATGGGAATGCTAGCTACAGTAATCAATGCACTTGCATTACAAAATACAATTGAAAAATTAGGAGTACAAACAAGAGTTCAGACAGGATTAGAAATTCCTAAAGTAGCAGAACCATTTATAAAGAGAAAAGCTCAGAGACACTTAGAAAAAGGAAGAGTGGTAATATTTGGTGCAGGAACAGGAAATCCATATTTTACAACAGATACAGCAGCAGCTTTAAGAGCTATGGAAATAGAGGCTGATATTCTAATGAAAGGAACTAAAGTAGACGGAATATTTGATAAGGACCCAGCTAAATATGCAGATGCAAAAAAATATGATACAATTACATATTCAGAAGTTATAGTTCAAGGTTTAAAAGTAATGGATACAGCAGCAATTTCATTGTGCATGGATAATGATCTTCCAATCTTAGTATTTGATTCATTGGTGGATGGAAATATTAAGAAAGCTGTATTTGGAGAAGTTATAGGAACTACAGTAACAAAATAATAGGAAAAGTCAATTAATCGATGGAGGGAATAAAATGTCAAAATTATTAATAACAGAAACTAAAGAAAGAATGGAAAAAGCAATCGACTCAACAAAACATAGATTTTCAACAATAAGAGCTGGTAGAGCCAACGTAGCTATGCTAGCTGACGTAAAAGTATCTCAATACGGAAGCGAAATGCCATTAAACCAAGTAGGAAATGTATCGGCTCCAGAAGCAAGATTATTAGTTATCGATCCTTGGGATAAAACTGTAATTCCTGCAATTGAAAAAGCAATCAACTTAGCTAACTTAGGACTTACTCCTAATAACGATGGTAAAGTAGTAAGATTATCTATACCTGATTTAACAGCTGAAAGAAGAAAAGAATATGCTAAGATGGCAAAAAACGAAGCAGAAGCTGGAAAAGTAGCAATTAGAGGTGTAAGAAAAGACATCAACAATAAATTAAGGACTGCTGAAAAAGAAGGAGAAATTACACAAGATGAGTTAAAAGGATTTGAAACTGATGTTCAAAAACTTACAGATGATTACATCAAAGCAGCAGATGAATTATTAAAAAAGAAAGAAAAAGAGATCACAACAGTATAGAATAAAGCAAAAGACCATTCAATTGAATGGTCTTTTTTGGGTCTGTCTCATATTTTGTGTAAACCTCCAAATTAGTGTAAACTACAATTACATTAATTTGGAGGTTTTTTTATGAGAAAAAAAAGAAAAGATTTATCCCCTGATGAATTAGCACGAAAAGAGCTAATTAGAGAA
>NZ_JBAHZY010000101.1:0-34323 GCF_037132775.1 Psychrilyobacter sp. | reverse complement strand
AGGCTCTGCTATTGACATACAAAAAATAAAGTTCTAATATATTAAAAACGAGAAGCAATAATTAAAGAATTATTACTCCTCTTTTTATAAAAGTTTTACATTAATTTTTAGAGTTTACACAAAACTTGCAACAGCCCCAAGAGAGTTTTTAACAACCCTCTTCTAATCGTTAGAAATATATTTTTACACCTAATCTATATCTTAAAAGCCCTATAGTAATTATTATCTTTAAACTGTCCAAATAAACTCAGGTCTATATTGGTATATTCTCCTGGAAAAAATAGTATTACTTTTTTATAATCAAAGATATTTTGTAAATTATTGAGTACTGTATGAGTTCTAACTATTGGATATACCTTTCCTACCCCAGTTATTAATACTAAATTATTATCTTTGCTCTTCTTCTCTATATATTTAACTATTATCTCTGAATTAAAACTCTGCTTTAATTTTTCATAGAGAAATTGCGTTCCTTTTTTCTTTTCTAGTTTAAAGGATTTATCTAGTATTCCATCATTCTCTAAACTCTCTAACATCAAATCAAATAGATCTATTTCTACTGCATTGACTCTACTTTCATTTTCTGAAAACTTAGGAATTAACTCGTTTTTTATAAAATCTCTCATCTCTAATTCTTTCTTAGGTTCATAATCAAAAATATAAAAAGGAACTTCATTAGCTAAGCCTCTATTCTCATAGAATTCATCACTATCTATTTTTTTTATTAAGTCATTCAATCTCTTTTTTAGATTATTCATTCCACACTTCCTTTTAGTATAGCATCGCTTTTAATATTTCTTTTTCTCCATTCCTATGTATTTCTTCCCTTATTTCAGGAAGGATTATAGGTCTAGTAATCTTATACTTACCTTCTTCTAATTTAGTTAATAATCCACCCTCTGTAAGAAAGTTTTTCATTTTAACGACCATTATTTTTTTACTTGCTTCACTCCAATTTTTAACTATATCAGATTGATCAGCTTTAAATTCTATGAATCTATTAAAATCTTTTTGATAGATTAAGTAATCATAGGTATGATATTTTTCTTTTATTACTTCATCTGCAAATTCTAATATAATCCTTTCGGTACATAAAATTGTATAAAGATTAATAACCTTACCTGTTTGGCTATCACTATTTACAAGGTATTCTTTTAATTCATCTGTTAAATAAGTTAATCTTTTCCTCACACATAAATACTTTCTTTTAAAATTATTTGGACTAGTTACATCAAGGATATCTCTCTCCTTAAACTCTTCTCTCATATCCTCAATATCTTTATTTTTTAATAAAAACTTACATGCTCTTTTTATCTCACTGAAATAGAAGTTTTCAGATGTTACTGCTCTATATTTCATTTATATCTCCATCCTTTCTTTAATTAAATCCAAGTGCTTTTTGTACTGCTTCTATAGGGTTACTATAAAAAATTGGTTGTACTTCCATTAAAATATCTGGCGGAAGTGTTGCAAGGTCTGGAGCATTAACTATAGGTATAAGAGCTTTCTTGGCTCCTGCTTCCTTGGCTATTTGTAATATATTAGCCAACTCCGATACTTTGAGTACAGTCCCAGATAAAGCCATGTCACCTGTTACTACTAGTTGCTGTAATACTTGACGATTTAAAGCACTAGAACACATTGAGATGAATCCACCCAATGTTATATTTTTAGGCAATCCTGTATTTTTTTCATCGGTAATCGTTTGATAAAATTCTTTTTCAGTTACATTTATGACTCCACTTACCTGTTTAGAATTTATCTTTAGATAATTAAATGCATTTTCAAATGTTTTTTTCATTTTATTATCTGATACGCTTACTTTACCTTTTCCTGATGATATCTGACCTTCTACTTTATAAAGACCTTTTAAGTGCCCAACTGACTCTGTTACAGCATACACTGATCCTGCTTTTAGTTGCCCTTCAGGGATAAGTTTTCCTCCACCTTGTTCATTCAGAGATATATATATCTCTTCTCCACTTTCTTTATCAATATAAGAAAAGTTTGTAGCAAAGAACTCCATCCCTGCCATCTTTTTAAGCTGCTCTTTTACCCTTCTTCTGTACTCTAAAGCTTTTACTAGTATTTCCTCTATATCTTCCTTCGTGTACTCACCATGAGGATATAAGAGCTTTATAAGAGCTGAAGTAGTTTTTCTTACTGCTATAGTATCTCTTTGATTTAATTGAGATCCCAAATTAAAGTATTTTTCTATAGCATCTCCATATGATATTTTTCTTAATTCTCTAAATATTTCTGCCATATAGTCTACTATAAACCCATATTCCTTTGTAAAACAAGCAGGACTTAGCTTAGGTATTTCCCAACCAGGAACATAAGAATGCATTCTGTCAAAAAAAGCAGGATCATTATTCATCTCTGGTGGGAAATCAATTAATAGATGAGAAGTTTTAACTAATACATCTATACTTTGATTTATATTTCCTACAAAAACCATAGAAGCATTTGCATTTATTTCATCTTTTCCTCTAGCAAAAGATCCACTCGCCATGAAATCTTTCATTATCTGAATTCCATCTTTATCTTTAAATTTTATACCTGATATTTCATCGAAAGCTACGACATCCCAATAACCTACAAGACCTATTTGCCTTCTAGACATATTATAAAATAAATTAGCAACCGTTGTTTGACCTCCTGAAAGCAATATAGAATTAGGACTTATCTCCTTATATAAATATGATTTTCCTGTACCCCTTGGTCCGAGCTCACATAAGTTATAATTATTTTCTACTAAGGGTGCCATTCTAGTTAATAAGTGCCATATAGCATCATTATCAAAATTACTGGGTTCCATTCCACTTGACCTTAACAAAAATGTTATCCATTCTTCTTTACTAAACTTCTTTCTTCCTTCAAATACCTCCTCCATTTTAAGATTAGCTATCTGAATAGGTTTCAATTTATCTACTTTAAATGGAGAAATCCCACCACTTAGTTCATCAAATTCGTAACTAAGTGTTAATATACACCATATTCCTCCGCTTAATAGTTTTTCATGTTGTTTGATATAAAAACTTTCTAATGCAATTCCTTTTACTCCTAAATTAGAAAGTTCAGCCTCATAGATATCTTTTCTCTCATTAAGTTTTACACTAACCTTATCTATAACAGTATAAGTCCCCAACTCTTTAATTTTTGATTTTATTTTTTCTGCTTCATCTGGTCTTACATAGTTGTCTGAAAGAATCTTTTTTACTTTCTCCATCCCTATCTCTATAGTTTCTTCATCGGTGTGGTTGCAATACATTCCCAGTAAATATTCTAATACATATACCGGTACATTGGCTCCACCCTTTATTTTTGATACCAAATCTTTTCTTACTACTTTCCCAGTAAAAACTTCATTTGCAATCTTATTTATCTCCATCTCTTCTCCCTAAAACTCAAAATCTGCTGTAATACTTAGATTAATACTATATTCTCTAGAATCTAATATATCTCCATTTTCTGAATCAATGACTTTTAATATTACATTTTCATTGCTCGCCCCACTCAATGTAAGTCTAAAGCTATGAATCGTATTTTCATTGGTTTCATCTATTCTAAGCTTTACTTCATCACTCACTTTTGTCCCATTTATATCATATAGAGCAAGCCTTACATCTCTTTCTATTATTTTATCATTGATACTTACAGCATCTAATTGATATAAACTAAATCTTGTAATATTAGATGTTATTTTTGCAATATCTTTCTTTAGCCTCACTCCTACTTTTTTAGATCTAGTTGCATTAGCTCCACTTCTAAATTTAATAAGTGGTATAAGAACCTCTTGTATACTGGTTCCTCCATGAACAAATTGTAATCCACTTCCACTAGCTTTTATTCTTTGTGTTCTCTTTGGAAATACTCCACTATAATTATCAAATTGTAATGTAATACATCCTTTTTCTTCATACTCATCTTTAGCTAAGGCATATCTTTTTCCTAGAGTTTCATATTGATTGATTAGATCTAACTTATTATATTCTTTTACAGCTTCTCTTTCGTATTGGAACCCATGATCACTGGTTATGAATACATTTACTACACCTAGACTAGAAAGTGTCTTAGTAAGCCCTGTAATGTCTTCTACAGCCTCTTTACAAGCATTAAATGTATTTCTTTCTGTTTTACCTTTATCTCCGACTATATCTATAGTATCGTGATAAATATAAATAACCTTTTTTCCTTTTATATGGTTTTCTTGGTCAGTTCTGTTTAATTCTCTAAATTTATTATATGCAATAGCAGATGACTCTACTTCTTCTTTAATAAGTATTGCCTCTCTATTTATAGTATTTCCAGTGTCTATTCCATCAATAGTAACCTTAGAGCTTTCTATATCATAATGTAGCTTTTCATTATGAGGCAATAAATTAGCCATTCCAAGACTTGTTATACTAGGTAATTCAGTTATCATTCCTTGAATACTAACTTCCTTGCTATTACCTTCTTTTTTTAATTTCTCTAATATTTCTTGTCCAACTTCATATCTAAGAGCATCTGATATAATTACTGCTACCCTTGTATCACATTTTCTTACATGATCTTTATAGAAGTTTTTCTGTAATGAGAGCAGCTGTTTTTTTTCTATATTATCAGTCCATTCATCACATAGAGGAGTTAAGTATTCATCTTCATATTCTAAAGATATTTTTTTACTAATCTCTTCTAGTATTCCTGATATTTCTAGATCTTGTGATTTATCATAGGAATAATAGAAACCTCTATAATAACTATCTATTTTATAATAATGGTTCATATAATCCTTTACTACTCCACGAGCACTGTTCCTATTCTCTATATGTAATTCTTCCATCATCTCTATGAAATTAATAGCACTTAATAAGGCTTTATACATATGACTATATTTTTCTTTCCACAATGTATTATCCAGTCTTATATTGATATAATTTCTATACCTATCATAATCTTTTAAGCCCTCTGTTACCCTCTCGGCTATTTCTTTTAATACAAATAGATCAAATAATTCAAATGATATTCCAGACACTTGTTTTTCAAGATCTAATTCTTTTATTCTTTCATCAATAGCTAGATCTCTTCCTAAAGAATAGAACTCTTTTTTCACTATAGCTTCTGTATGTTTATTTTGTAGTAAATGCTCAGCAAATAAATATAGTTCTGGTTTATTTCCAATATAGTAATTTTCTAGATTCCTATGTACTTCTCCTTTAGAAATACTCCTATAAAAATGAACTACCAATATTGTCTTTAAAAACTTTTCAAAAGAATCAACTGTTAAATCATATTTACTCTTTATAATTTTATATAAACTTTCTAAATTCATCCATTTTTCTATCATCTCTAACTTTGATCTATCTAAGGTTATATTGGTTAAAATATCTTCTATATTTAGAGTTTTACTACTAGATAAGCTCGCAAGTATCCCTAGTTGTAACTCCTCTACGGTTATAGTATGAGGCTCTATATTTTCTAGTAGTTTTTTTAGTTTTTCTTTTCTCTCTTTACTGCCAAAGAACCCTTCATATTTTTTAACTATACTTGTCACTTCATAGTTAAGTCTATCAAAATTAAATTCTTCTACAATCATTGCAGATTTATTAGCTTCAAAGTACTCTGAATACAGTTCTATATCGAGTAAAAAGTTTTCTCTATTTTCTTCAGGTCTACCATTTTCACTATAGATTAAAAAATTAGATTCTCTATCCAAAACTTCTAATTCATATTTTAACTCAAATATATTAGTACTTATCTCTTCTTCTCTTCTATTGAGACCTTTTTCTAAATAAACTTTCTTTATATTAGGCAGCTCTATCTCATCGATCACATCTTTAAAACTACCACCATCATCATACCAAAAGATAATATGCCTCTTTTTGGGATAGTCAGGAATAGTATTAAATCTTTGCTGCAAGTTATCTTTTATTTTATTGATATCCATTCTTATTCTCCCTTAAGCTCCTCTGTATATTTTTCCCTTATAGCATCCTCTATAAGTCTATTCATAGGAATCCCTGTTTCTTCACTTTTCTTTTTTATAATATCTAATAATCGTTTTTCTAATCTAGTATTCACAACTTTTCTTTCTATTTTAGACTTTGGTCTTGCCAAAATGTACTCACCTACCTGACTTTCATATTATTGATAGTTTCTTCTATATAAAACTACCAATAAAAGTATAGCTCAAATACCACTTTAAAACAAGACAAAAGAGTCCCTTTTCAAGGACTCTTTTAGAATTATTTTATTTCATTGAATTTTCTACAATTTCTTTTAATTCTTGCCTTTTTAATCTTCTTCCTCATCCCTTACCCATTCCAAAATAAGAATACTATTCTATATACGCACTAATAGTCTTTATGAATAATTTTTCTGACATTTTTTTAAGGTTTTCTAAAAATTCTATTGGGATATTTTCACCTTGAGAACATTTCGACATAGCATTTTCAATCTGTTTTTCTGTATATATAATTTTCTTTTCAATTCCCACAAATTGTTCATTCTTACTTTCTAACCCTTGATTTTCTTTAAGTTTAGTATTTTCATTTACTTTAAATAATATTTCTACCCTATTGATAGATCTACCTTTTTTTATTTTTTTTATCTCCAATATTTCTATTCCTACTTTTAGGAGTTCTTTTTTTGCAGGTGTAAATATTTTTTGATCAATATGACCCGATTTATATGATTTAGGTATTTCTAATATTTCTTTAAATTTATCCCAAGTCGTAAAATAAAGACCTGTTTTCTTAAATTGCATTAAAAGACTATATAACCTTTTATTATATTTTCCTTTTATTCCTAAAATGTCAGCTTTTTTTAAAAGTACCAAAAATTTACTCTTAGGTTTTACCTCTTTATCATAGTAGTCCAATTCTTTTATACTCAATCTTTCCTTAGCTTTTGCCTTATACATCAAATCTATATCTTTTTTATAAAATAAATATTTTCTAAAATCTTCAGGAACATTTATTTTTATATTCCCATCTGGATAACTTGTAATTACAAACATAGAACCACTAATTGATTTTATTTCTGGATCTATTGATTCTAAATTATATGTTTCTGATTTGGTTAAACTTTTGATCAGCCCAAAAACATGTTCTGTATTATACTTTCCTTCGAACCCTGCCATCTCCCACAATTCTTGTCTATCTATCATCAATGGTTCATATTCATGTTGTTTATTATACCTTTGAAGAATACTATAAAAAGTATTTATTATACTCTCTTTTCCAAAGGTTATCGGTTGTAAATTGACTTTTTTATGTAATCTAATCTTACTCAATATGAAATTCCTCCCTTTACTTTATAAGTATATATTAACATATCCCATATCTAAAAACAACCACGATAATATATAAACGTGGTTTGATTTTCCTACCTTTTGTTGTCATGTTTCCTACCTTTTGTGGTTTTATCTCCTACCTTTTGTTGTCTTATTTCCTACCTTTTGTGGTTCCTTCTCAGTTGTATCCCAATAACACCTAATCCTAGAACCCCACTAAAAGACTTTAAAAGATTTAAAAGAATATAAGAGAAGAAAAGAAGAACCCTTTACAGAGCTCTTCTACATTTAAAATTACCTATATCTTCTTTAATATTTTTCCAAACTTAGCATAGTTAACCTTTACACCATCATCTAGATCTATAACTATCTTTCTATCAGCTATATCTTTTATATCTAGTGCAAACTTTCTAAGTTCATCTATCTGACCATTAATAGCTTTTATTTCTCTTTCAATCACCTTTTTATCTTTAGGTTTTAGATCTTCATCTCCTAATCTTCTGCTATTAGAATCAAGTATATTTTCCATAGTCTCTTGATATCTATTCAGATAATCCGTTCTTACTCTTCCAATAGTATTATCTCTGTATCTATGCATATATACTAGAGCTGAGAACCCTTCCTTCTTACCAGAGTTTACCATCCAGTAGATAGGTCTCTTCTTATATCTTTGTAAATGATCCTTGTAGAAATCCTTTATAAAGTATCTTCTAATTGCTTCTCTAGGAGATTCTCCTTTTTTCATATCTAAATGAGTTCCGATAAATTCTAAGTTTTCATTTGAATTTTCAGATCCATAGACTACTTTTACAAATTCTTCTATTCTAGTAACTATATCATTTTCAAATACTCTTTCATTGGTTACCGGGATAACTCCAAAAGCATCAGGAATAAATCTAGGACTTTCAATTGTATGTCTAGTTTCACCATCTTGACCTATTACATGTAGATTTCCACTAGTTACAGCAAGGTCATCATCAGAGTTAGCCATAATTAGTCCTGGTTTATCTATACTATATCTTCCCATGATACATCCTACTGCATATGAAAGAAATTGTTTTACAAGTTCAGACCTGTCAAATGTAAGTACCTTCCCTTGCTCCTTTTCTGCTTCATTAAGATTTTCATTTTTAACTTTCAATTCTTCACTTTCAACTGAAAGTAGCTTCTTTTCTTTCTTCAATAGCGTTATATCTTTAAGTTCTACTTTCTCATCCATTTCATCTTGAAGTCCATAGATGTCTATAAATAATCTGTTTAGTTCTTCTTCATTACTATGCATTTGGAAAAATCTTTCCCTCCAAACCTTTTCGTAACATTCTACTGCCTTTTTAATACTTGCCACCAATGAACACGAATCTTTGCTAATTTCAAGCTCATTTTCCGTGCTTTCCCCTCTATTTGACCATATTTCAGATTTGCTCAATTGATCAGAATCTGAATACTCGTGAATCGAGAGGGGAACTAAAGGGGAGAGTTCAAAGTCCCAACTTGTTTCACGGGAATCCCATTCTTCTCTGGCGATGGAGATACAAGATTGGGTTAAAATATTTATATTTTGTCTAATAATTTTTTCCATTGAAATAATCAAAGGAAAACTCTTTAAATCTCCTACTTGTAAGTGTAAAGTAGGATTTAATAATTTTGATAATTTATTTATAAATTTAGTATTTAAATAACCAATTAAATAAAGAAAAATTTGTTCTTTTACTAAAAAGACCGGTCCAGCCATATCTGAAATTGGTGAATCATATTTTCTCATAGAAACATTTCCAGAAGTAATATCATTATAACCTATTCCTGTTTTAAACCAATATTCAGAATTTATTAAATTAGAAGTTTTGTTTTCTTGATAAAATTGTTTAGCTTCAATTGACCAATCTATTGCGACTTCTGTATTTCCATACCATTTTCTAAAACTTCCACCTTTAGAATATAAATTCCATTTTTTATTAATTCCATAATTTATATGCTCGATTTCCCAAGAAAATCTTAAAAATTTATCATTATTTGCTGTTTTATTTTGAGAACCTATTTTTACTACATCTCCTAATTTCTCACTGGTAGAAAATATATCTTTCACTCTATCACTCACCCAATAAGCAATTGGACTCCCTGGGATTTTTGAGAAGTCTTTTTGAGAAGTTTGATATTTGATTTGTTGACCCGTATTAATACCTTCTTTAGGAATCTCATTAGTGCCATCTTCATCTCTATACATATCAAAATCATATTTATAGTCTAAATTATCCTTAGAATACTCATATATCTTTCCAATATCTTCAAACTTAATATGTTGAAAGTTTCTTTTATGAAGTCTATAATAACTTCCAAGTGTGCCTTTGTTCTCTTCATTTTTTAATACAAATGCAACTGAACCCCAGTCAATTCCAAATATACCTCTTCCCATATGTAGCAGCGATTCAATCGTCTGTTCTTCTATGATTTTATATCTTAATTTTTCAAAACTAGACAAAAATAACCAAGAAGGCATTACTATCATTGCAGTATATTTGTTTTTCATTGTAAATTCTTTACATTTTTCCATAAATACAGCAAATAAATCTGACTTACTATCTTTATATTTTTTTTCTACATATTTTTTTAGAGTTGGGCTATATCCTTTCCCTCCCATATATGGCGGATTAGTAATTGTCACATCATACTTTGACGCCATTACTGATCCTTGTTGGATCAATCTATTTAGTAGGGTTAGATCTTCTTCAAAATTCCATGCCCCTGCAAATATTCCCATCTGCCCCTGATTTTGGTAAATTTCTTTTAATTTATTTTTTTCAATTGTCAATTGTACATTGTCAATTATGTCTAACTTGAGAATACTCCCGTATTCCTTAGCATCTTTAAAATCCTCAATAAGTTTATTTAAATTTCTTAATTCAGATTTTATAATTAAATCAACTGTCTGTTCTCCTATACCATTACTCTCTTGTATAGCTAAGGTATTCAGGGTAACCTTCTCTTCTTCATCTAATCTATCTAAAACTCTAAATAATCTTCTAAATTTCTCCCTAGCTTTCATCATAACAGCGAATGATGCTAGCATCCCTGCTCTGTCATCTATCTCTAACCCATAGATATTATTTTTAAGAATAGATAAGACTGCTTCCTTACTGCTCCATCCAAGATCCTCGTAGATATCGTATAATAGATCAAATGAATAAGTCAGCATATGCCCAGATCCCATAGCAGGATCTAATATCTTTATATCCTCAATAGCTATCTTCTCACTTTCAACTTTCAACTCTTCATTTTCAACTGTATCTATATAATACTTCCATCCACTCTTTAGCTTCTCGCTGACACCTAGACTCTCCACTGCCAGTTTACCTAAAGAATTTTCTGCCATATATTTTACAATCCACTTTGGTGTAAATAATTGAGTGGCTGCTGGTATATTTTCCTTAGTTATCTTCTGATTTTTCTTTAATCCCTCAAAAACTTCGTCCTTTTTCTCTGAATTATAGAACTGATATAACCAACCAATCAATTCTACTGGAACTAATCCCGTTTCCTCATCCTTTGAACTCTGAATCTCTTCTCTCAACTTTACCAAGAATGAATCTTCCAATAATAATCCACTAGGAAAAAGTAACTCTGTATAGTCACTGCTTTTCTCAAACATAAATGGCATTATCTTAGATAAATCATGACATTTTTCTTCTATTAGAATAGAGTACATCTCCTCTAATTTATGTGTATCCTTTAAGTCATGGATCATATTTTTTCTATCTTGAGATAACTCCTCAAAGAAATCAGCTTCCATATAGTTATCCATGATATCAGGCTCTATCTTAGAAGTCGTACTATAGATTAATCTGTCATCACTATACTCGTTTATCTCCATATATGCTAATGCCGTCAATCTATTGAACCAAGTATAGGCAACCTCTTCTACTAGTTCAGTATATCCAAGGTCATTATATTTTTTAATCAATGAATCATATTGTCCCTTATTATATTCAAATCCGTTGATACTCACTAAATTATTGTGAGTATCTCCCTCTGTTATTCCTTTTTCATTTATCCCTAGAATTTCTAATTTTATTCTTACATTTTCTCTGAGTTCATTCCTCCCCCAGATCGCAAAGGTTTTTAAGCTACTCTTATTCATTAATTTTACTCCTTTTGTTATATTTTAATTCTTTCCTCGGGGGTTTTAAAAGTTCTCCTCTCCTTGACATTTAGAAATCACTTTTTATTTATAAGAGATTTCTAATACTCATCATCGGGAGAGAACCAGAGAGAGGGTTACTTTATATCTACTATTTTTCCCTCTGCTGCTGCTTTTAGAGCTTTTTCTTTTAATTGGTTGATTTCTCTTTCCAATTTTTCAAAATATGCATTTACTTCTTCTTTAGTTTCTAGATTATACGCATTTCCTACCCTTAACTTATTCAATGAAATTCTTTCTTTCTTTTTAACTTTTCCTTCGGCTTCTTTTATATAGCCTTCCTTTTCTTTCTCAGCTATTTTTATTAAACTCTCTATATTTTTTATTGGATTTTCACTAACATCTGTTATTAATTTGACAAATTCTTTCTCTATATTTTGTTTGAGTTTATCTTCTCCATCTTTATCTGCTACCTTCACTAATGTTTCATTCTTTAGAGTTAGTATCTCTCTTTTTATTTCACTTTTGTATGCTCTATCTATCTCATCAACTATATTTTCTAACCTTTTTCCCTTTGTCAATGTTTGAATATTTCTCTCTTTGGAAATACCTACTTTAAATCGCTCTATTTTTTCAGTTGCACTACTCAATAAATTCTCTCTATTTTGTAATAGATGTAAAAAATTCTCTAATATTTTATCAGCTTTATTAGTTAATACTTCTACTTCTTTAGAGATAATATCAGACTCTTGTGTTTCTATATTTAAGATTAGGTCATTTATCAATCTGACTTTGCTATAAGGAGCTTTATCCTCTAGGATAACATTTAAATTTTCATATGCTTCACTCTCTTTTACTATACCTATATAATCTTGATAGTGATGAATTTCTTCTATTTTCTTTTGACCCTTTATAAATAATCCTTTTTTGTGTGAAGTTAAAAAATCTTTTACATCATCATATTTTCCAGATATATCATCTAGATCCTTAGCTATTTTCAAAAATTCTTTTAATACTTTCTCTCCATTCCCTCTTATATTTAAGATCTCGTCTAATAACTCTTTCCATTCATTCAGATCTTTTTCTCCTGGTAGCTCTTCCTTTTGACATTCTTTTATATACCTATCAACTTCTCCATGTTTCGCTCCAATAATCTTCTTAAATTCTTCTTTTGGATTATCAGTCGTTACATCATTAGTATCTCTCCAAAACTTTTTCATAGTATTATTAACTTTTTTTAGAAGTTCTATGTCTATTTCTTCCTTTGGCTGGATCAATAGTTTTTCCAAAGTTTTAGTTTGACTCTTTGTAAGGTATTTTATAGCTTCCCTCGGTTCACTGATCCTTTCTCCAGACTCTTCAATATTGATTAATTTATAAACCCATAATTCAGCTATCAGACCATTAATTGTCATCTTATCCCAGCCATAAGGTTTTACACTATAATAATCTACTAAGTCTTTCGCAGTTAATCTGTTCCCTCTGGATTTTTGAAGTTCTATTCTATTTTTTATCTCAGTTATTGCTCCCCTATTTGGGTTAGTATCCAAATCTTTATTAATATTCATGAGTTGATTACTAGAATCAAATGAAATTGACAAAACACTTTCTATTCTTTTTTGATCATATTTTATTTTAACTAAGGCAGCACTTTTAAATCTAAAATTAGCTGCTGCTTTTAGAGCTTCTCCTATTCTTTTTTTAGGTTCTTTCTTTTTAATATCTTTTTCATGACCGCCTATGTATACCAAAGAATTTTTTATTATTTCTTCTAATAGATGTAATATTCTTTTCTTCCTATTGCCATTTTCCCTTTGTTTACTCTCAATTATTTTCTGAATATTTTCCCTAGAGTTAGATCTATTCTTCTTTAGGTATGCTTCTATTTTTAAAGAAGTTTCTATCTCATCAAAAAAATCAGATTCCTCAGGAAGTTTTATAATCAGGTCATATCCCTCTCTAGCACCAGTCATGGCTATTTTATCATATTCATCGGCTCCTGGAGTTAATATGACCAAATCTAGCTGTCCTCCAGGTCTTCCAAATCTTTCCTCATCGATCATTCTATTAAATTGATATTTATTACCTGTTTCTTCTACAACAATACTATTTTCAGTAAAGATATCTTCAAATATATATTCATCTAGACTTCTATACTTATCTTTAACTTCTATTATTTCTTGATCTATCTCTCTATTTATATCCTGTTCTTCATTTGTTAAAAAATAGTATCTATCGGCATCTCTTTGAATTAATACCTCTCTTTCTAATCTTTTAAGAGCACTCTTTAATTTCTTCTCTAACTGGATCTTATTACAATCAATACTATCTATCATAAAGCACGTCAAGTTCTCTACAGTGGGTGCTACAGTGTCGTCTATACCCTTCAATAGGAATAATAGCTTTAATACATCAATTTCAAACTCACTACATCTCTTTTCATTTCTTGCTTGGACAAATGGTCTTCTAACATCATCTTCTAAAAATTGCTCTATAGATTCATAAAAATAATGAAATGGAACTAAACTTCCCACTTCTTTATCTGCCATTTTTACTCCTGCCTCTTGGAATGCTCCTAGTAATGATCTTTCTCCTCTAGACATATGTTTTCCTGAATGTCCCATGTTTCTTACTTTATCCAAAACCTTTTGTAGGAGATTAAACTGATATCCTACAAATGGGTATGCCTCAGAAAAATCAAACTTATCATCATAAATCTTTTGAGTCACTCCATCCTTTGAAAAAGTAATCAAATTATTTATATCAACCCTTCTGTTTTCATATAACTTCTCTAAATCTTCTTTTTCAATTTCTCTTTTTTCTAATAATCTCCTTTTAATAACTTCATCAATATTACTACTTGATAGGGATAACATCGTTTTAAATCTACCTTGTATCTTTGCAAAGTCTACCCTTTTGGTATTACTTTCTTTTAGAATTTCATCTATATTTTGTTGTGATGTCACTCCTACCCATACTCTACCGTTAAATTTTACACCTAGATTTTCAACGATGGTCTGAAGGTTTAACATAAGATTTACATTATCTCCAATATATTGCCCTATTTCATCGACTAAAAATAATATTCTATGATCTTTTCCTTTTAGCTTTAAATATGAATCTAAATAATCACAGAAACTATCAGGGCTTACAGATTCTTTATTGTCATCGTTTAACCATCTCTCTGCTGCATCAACAGAAAAACTTTTAACATTTAGTTCTTCTATCGTTTCTAAAAAATCATCAGATATAAAATGCATATTTCTTCTACTATCTTCCCAATTATCTCCTGAAATTTCTTCAAATAAATCCTTAAACTTTTCAAAAATTCCTAATTCCCAAAATCTTCTTTCTAAACTAGCAACCTTTATATCATCTCTAGAGAATCCAAGATGCTCATTGAATTTCTTTTGAAAAGCTAATACTATACTATCTTTATTTTGATTTGTATCTTGATCACTTACATTATCTATATTAAACATTATTACATCAGTTTTTTTATCTGAAGATTTTACTATGTTCCCACAAAGTATTGGATCATCGATTTTCTCTTCAAAATAATCTGATGTCTTTTTCCCATTATGTTCTTTATTATCTACAACGTGACCTAGCATCTTTAGTAAATGTGATTTACCAGACCCAAAAAATCCTGATATCCAAATCCCCATATCCTCTGTATTATTATTCATTGAATCTGAATATCTATCAAATAACTTACTCATATGCTTTCTAATTTCTTCAGTCACCACATATTCTTCTAATTCATTTATAACTGTTTCTTCTTTATTATTTTCTGCCTTTATGACTCCGTTTATATTTCTACTTATTGATTTTTTTAACGTATCTTGAATATTCACATCTACCTCCGATTTATCTTCTCATATTATTTCCTCTATCTAGGTGCAACATCACATTGCTTTTTTATTTTATTTGTTTTTAATATCTATTTTTATCTCTTCCAAATATTTTTCCAAAGAAACCTCAATCAATCTATTTACTGGAATACCCTCTTCTTCACTTATCTTTTTCAATTGATCTAAAAGCTCTATTTTAATAGTTGTACTAAAAGCTTTTCTCTTGGTCTTATTTTTAGGTCTTCCCATAATTTCACCTCTTTTTTTATATTAAATAGTTTTTTCTTTACAAAACTAATTATACCTCATTTTTCTTCCACTTGCTATAACATCTATATATTCTGTTTCTTTTTTCTGAGTTAGTAAAATTAATTACTCGGATCTCTCAAAGTTATTCTAAGAGATTAAACTTTCAAACTAGAGCACCAACATTACTTATAGTTGAAACCCCCGAAAAATCGAAGATTAGAGAGTATGCAGCTGGACTTTAACATAAAAAAGATAGATTCTATATATAATAAAATCTACCTTTTATTTTGTTTCTACATGTATAATCCATTTTGAAGATTATCCTTTTTTTTCAAAAAGTCTTCTTTTTGAATATATAGTTTTTTTAGATTTTTCTCCCTTTCTTTTATATCTTTTTCAAGATATGAAAGTTCTTTATCTATAACTATTATTTTTTCTTCCTTGGTCTCTATTATTTCTGCCTCTATTATTTCAGATTCCTCTTTTTCGAGCACGCTCGAAAATCTAATTTTTTCTAAGATGTTT
The DNA here is from genome assembly GCF_037132775.1 of Psychrilyobacter sp. GTDB lineage: Bacteria > Fusobacteriota > Fusobacteriia > Fusobacteriales > Fusobacteriaceae > Psychrilyobacter. The sequence goes on along the minus strand of NZ_JBAHZY010000101.1, from coordinate 18,284 downwards.
CGTTCTTCAACTATAGCTTTCCCAGTAATAATTCCACCTTTGACTACTTTTTCTTTCAATTCTTTTGGTGTTTTTTTATTGATAGTTTCCTTAATTGCTCTATTTGAAAGTGAAAGAATATTATTTAAATAATTAGGATACTCTAAACTTAAGTTATACCTTCCTCTAAAAAGATATACCTGATCCTTATTTAACCCTAAAGAAAAATACCACGTCACAAAACTATTTGGATCATTTTCTTCAGTAGAATATTTTTTAAAAACTTCCCTAGCTAATTCAAGAGATTCTCCTATTTTGCAAGCAATTTCTCCTATTTTAGCTCCTTCATTAACTATCTTTTTCTCTAAAGATATAAGTTTATCTTTATCTTGGATCTCTAACTCTAAGTTGCTATAATCAAAAATAGGATTATATTTAACTATGTCATTTTTTTCTTCCGAAAAGTCATACTTTTTCTTTTGTCTTTTAAATCCAGCCACCATGCATCAGCTCCTCTACAAGTTGTGTATAATCTTTTGCTCCATTCCCTTTAGGATCTGACTCAAATATTGTCTTTCTTTCATTTGGAGCTTCTTGGAGCTTTACCGTATGCCTAATAAATGAGTCCATAACACCTTCATATTCATTTTTAAGATAATCTATTATTTCCATAGGATTATTTGCTCTTGTGTTCACCATAGTACAGAAGATCTTAAGAGGAATTTTTTTTTCCATCTCAAGTTCTATTTCCTCTTTAAATCCCTGGAGTATGTCTAATCCCTCTAATGAATAAAGTTGTGGTTGAGTAGGCACAAGGATCAAATCTGATGCTATTAAAGCATTCTTTTCTTTCAATTCCATATCTGGTCTACAATCTATAATACAATAATCATAGTTTTCTTTTATTTTATTAAGTGATTTTGAAAGAATTAATTCTTTAAAAACTCTATCTTCTATTTCTTTTTCGAGCTTTCTCATCTTTATATCGCCTGGTATAAGATCAAATCCATTTGCATTGTGGATTACTTCTGATATTGGTACTCTATTTGCCATAACATTAAATATTGTATTTTCAAATTCTTCTCCTGTTATCGAGACAGTTAAATTTCTTTGATAATCAAGATCAACAAGAAGAACTTTTTTCCCAAGCATTTTTAATCTACCAGCGATGTTGACTGCTGATGTAGTTTTTCCAGTTCCACCTTTTTGATTAATTAAACTAATTACTTTCATTTAATCCTCCCAACTCATCTTTAATAACTTTTACTATATAATTTTTTTCTATAGTTTTAAATATCTTTTCATGGACACTTGTAAATTTTTTGCCTCCAGTAAATTTCATATAATTTTCAATTGCTTTTTCTTTTATAATTTGTTGTTTTTCTGTTTTCATATCTAAATACATAGTATATATTAAATCTAACATCTCATTTGTTCCAGATTGTACTTTAGTTTCTTCTACTATTTCAGCTTCTATTATCGCGTTATTTTTTGGTAATTTAACTTCTTTTTTTACTGGTCGCTCAAAATTTTCATTAGGTATTCTTTTTGATACTCCATTGATATATTGAACAAGAGTTGTTGTTATATCTTGTTTTAAATTCTTATATATAGTTTTTAAAAGAAAGATTGTATATTCTTCTCCTTCTTTATCCAATAAATTTTTAATTTCATTATCAACTCTTTTATTCCAAGCTTTTGATACAAAAATATTTCTTTTAACTTTTTCTATTTCTTTTTCAATCCTATCGGGATTATTTTTAATTAATGGTAATGTCATTGATTTTTGTTTTTGATTATCTAATTTCAATTTATTTTTTTCATTTAATTTAAGAGTATATGTTGTAATTATACCCATTTTTTCTCCGAATACATAAGAAAATTCATAAACTTTATTTCCATGATAAATACTTTTATATTCTTTTAAATAACCCAATTCTACAAGAAGTTTCATATGTTCTTCTATCCTCTGGTTCACTTCTTTTCTTCTACAAGTATAATAATCTTTTTCTCCATATTTAGTTTTTTTAGTTATCTTTGTCTCTACTTCATATGGAACAACCATTGCTAAGGCTTCTAAAAGAGATGTATCTTTAGTTTTTGCAAACCTTTTTTTAGCAATATATCTAAATATTCTTAAAGCAGATCTACTGTATTTTGATATATCCTTTCTAGAACTTTCAGTAAAATATAAATAATTTTTATTTTGCAAGGCTCTTTGAAGAAGTGTCGCACTTGGCATTATTTTATAATAGATTTTTCTACCATCTTTAAATTTTTGATAATTAAGTAATTTAAAAGTATCAGTTTCAAATATATAATTGCTTTGCTTTGCTTTTTTAGAATTTTCAGTTTCAAAATAATATTCTGTAAATTTCATATTATTAAGAGCTTTTTCTACTTTCGTGTAAATAGATTGACTTTTCAATATTTTAAGGTAATTTAAAAGTTCTTCAATTGTAAAATTTATTTCTATATTATTAATAATATTCTCTTTTAATTTTTCTTTTATCTCAAATGAAAGATTTTCTTCATTTTCTATATTCAATGATTCACCTTTGTATATTTCAAAAGATTTTTGAATTACAAACTCAAAAATACTCTCTTCAAATTCTGAAGGTTGCTGTATATTCTTCTCTTGAGAAGTTATATTACAATACATTTTTATCCCAAAATCAGTAAATTTATAAACTAAATTAACTTTTTTATTCTTTTTTCTAGTAAAAAATGGCAAACTAATATGATCTAAACTAGAAATTTCCCATTTTTCATCTGAATGACCATAGGTTATTATTTTGGTTTCTATTTCTTTTAAATCTTTTTTTATTATTTCAAGTTTAGAATTTTCTAGACTCCCAGCCATATCAAACAAAGCATAAGATTTTTTAAGATCTTTTTTCATATTAGTCTCCCTAATCACAATATTATATTCTCCACAACTACGATGATATCCTATATAGTTTAACTCATTTTCAAGAAAATTCCAACATAATTTATTAAATTTCTATAAATAATAGGGTTAAAAACCATCGCCTTCTAGGAGAATTTAATAATACCAATGCTTTTAATAACATCTACCTTAGGGAGAATATAGAAATACCAGTACTTTTAATACCATCATCATTAGGGAGAATTTATAAAAAGCCTTTACCCTAATAAATTCAAGCTTAAATAACATCTGTCTTAGGGAGAATCTAATGATACCAGTACTTTTAATAACATCGTCATTGGGGAGAATCTATGAAAAGTATTTACCCTAATAAATTCAAGCTTAAATAACATCTGCCTTAGGGAGAATCCAATGATACCAAGGTTTTTAATTACATCGTCGTTGGGGAGAATCTTCTGAAAGTCTTTACGCCAGTAAAATTAAGCTTATATAGCATCCCTATTAGGGAGAACCTAATAATAGCAACGCTTTTAATAACATCATCATTAGGGAGAACCTATGGAAAGCCTCTATCCCAATAGATTCAACCTTAGATAACATCCTCTTTAGGGAGAACCTAATAATAGCAATGCTTAAAATCACATCGTCATTGAGGAGAATAATTTTTATAGCTAATCCTTTCTATCCATTATAAATAAAGGGGAAGAAAAGTTTATCAAAATGATCAAAAAAGGGACTACATATATACATATATACATAATACATACTATATAGTTTTTTTAGTTTTCAAATAAATATAAATATATATTTATCCTCTAACAATTATATCTGAAATTTTAAAAATTACAAATAAGCCCTAATTCCCCATATAAGGACTATAAAACTATTTACTATGCAAGGACTACTAAATCTAACTGCATATATAAATTTAAGCTCATAACCAAGCTTAAAAGAGATTATAAATTCATTATCCTAAGATATATGTTTTGGAATTTAAAAGTTAATCTCCTATATGTAATTTTATTGCTAACATTTTTATAGAATAATATTAACTTTTACTATATATATATAAGGATTATTGGGGGTGAATCAAATGATTACAGAAGCTATATTCCGTATGCTTAAAAAACTTCAGAATCAAGAGGTTAAAGATGACTTGGAAATCATCAATGGTGAGTTCTATTATAATGGCCAAGTAATGGATAAAGAGGCTCGGAAATTATTTTATGAGAGGAAAGAAAGAGAATTAAAAGAGAAGAGAAATGAAATAATAACAGAAGTCAAAAGTAAAAGTGAAGAGGTAAAAAATGAAGGTCTAGAGGTCAGGGGGAATTTAGAAGAATATACTACTGAAGGTGTAAATTTGAAAGGAAAGAGAGGAAGACCTCCCAAGCTAGAAAAGTTTTATATTTTTTTACGAGCTTCTGAACATAGTCAAAATACTTTGAAAACTTACAAGTCAGCCATAAAGTTTTGGGATGGAGTGGCAAGATCTAATAATAAAACTATCTATAACTTGGGTATTGAGGAATTGGAGAAGGGAATAATGTCAAAGGATATAAATACTAAGAGAAAATTAGTATCTGCATTGAAGCAGCTAGGGAAATGGTATCTAAGAAGTGACTACCCTAAACTATATATAGAATTGAATAAGCTCGTAATCATAGGACATAAAAGCAGGATACCTGCAACTAAGAGTGAGAAGGAATTTGTTGAGATAAAAAATCATGCTAAGGATCTTATTGGAAAAGGGAAGAGAGAGGGAATCTGGCTAGGATTAATGCTTATGTGTGGGTTGAGGATCAGTGATATCCAAACTGTAGAAGCTGAGGAGGAGCAAATAAAGGTAATTGGGAAGAGAAATAAGCAGAGAATAGTTCCTGCTTCAGATTGGATATTGAAAGGATTGAAAGATCTAAAAGATACCGGAAGGGGTGGATATAAGAAACCAAGGGGAATAGTTGATAGAGGTTTGAGGAGGATGGGATATACTCATTTACATAGTTTGAGACATACTTATGCTACTATCCTATTGAAAAGAGGGTTACCGCTTAATCAGATACAGAAATTATTAGGACACAGTGATATATCCACGACTACTATATATGCTCAGACTGAGGTACCGAAGAATGTGGCGGAGTTATTGGAGAAGGATTAAGAATATAGTAATATATTTAGTAATAAATATTAAAAATAAAGGAGATTATAAATGGAAAAAAGAAAACCAAAGAGAATATTGAAAGAAGAATATGAATATTTTAGAAATTATTTAAAAGAAATTAAAAAGAATAAAATAAAATTATCGATGAAAGAAATTGAACAAATAATAGGTTGTGATTTTCTTTGCGATTCAGCTTATACTCATAAAGTTTGGTGGTCTGGAATGTCACATCCACTTTCTAAAATATGGTTAGAAGAAGGTTTTAAATTAAAAGGATTAGAGCTTGGTTTACACATTGTATTAGTTAAAAATCAAACTAAATTATTAAAGAAAATAGGATTTAAAAAAATAGGGGATTGGTCTAGAGAAAATAGAAAACTTAAACATAATATTTCATCAACTTGTTTGGAAGAACGTAATTTATTATATTCTTTTATTGTGAACGATGAAATAAAATATATAGGGAAAACAACAAATTTATTAAAACAACGGATGTATCAATATCAAAACCCTGGACCTAGCCAAAGTACAAATATAAAAAATAATAAAAATATTTTAAAATTGTTGGAAGAAAATGAAAATGTTGAAATTTATATTTTTAAAGAAGAAAAACCAATAATTTATAATGATATTAGAATTAATTTATCAGCAGGGTTGGAAGATCCTTTAATAAATAAATTTAAACCAGAGTGGAATCGAGTTGGCAAATAAGATTTTATAAGTACAAACATAAGGGGAAGAAATTCAAAAGTCCTTAGAAAGGAAATGAGAGCCTCGGAAAAATAGAGGTTTATGGCGGAGCGACCTTTTGCCTTAAACAGAGGTTTTGAATTTAAAAAGTGAGAAAATAGAATTAACCGTGTTCATTTTAGTTAATTTTATTTTCTCATAGGATATATTACAAAAAAATAAAAACTTCTCACCTGTAATAGTCACACAGTTGGGAAGTTTTTATTTTACTATTTTATTTAAGGAAAGAAAGAAATGAAAAAATATTACTATTTTCATTTGCTTATACTAGTTAGTCGAAGAAAGTGGTGGGAAAGTTTAAAAGATATTTAATTTTTAGGACTTAAGAGAGAAAAAGCATAAAAAAAGCGGTGAAAAATTCACTCGCTTTTTTTGTTTAATATTATATATATATAATTATACAGTTTCAATGTTTGAAACTTGAGGATTTTTGTTCCTCTTTATTGATCTGAAAAAAATGTGCGTATTAATCGTTCCCGTCTTCTGCTAAAATCAATCCAAATCCTTTACCGACATTTAACTGTTACTAGCATTATAATATCATAAAAGTTATTAGAAGTAAAGTTTTTTATTTGAAAATAAGTTTTATTAAGTATAAGATAAATAATTTGTCTCTATAAAATGTACAAAAAAGGATATCCGAGACCGCTTATCCCTGCCATACTTCAAGGATCGCTCCGGGAATGAACTTCGTGCTGTTCTAACCAGAGGGTCAATAGATGGCAGATATGGTCGAGGTTCCACCGATCCTGGACTTATTGACTCCGCAAAGTGCTACCCCATATGGATCGCACTCTACAGATGAAGGGGGCATATCCGGTAAGGCAGGATACAAACTCTTCCTTTTGATGGTTTCCCTTTGAGAATAAAGGGAAACCGAGGTTTGAGCTGAAGAAGAAAAAAAATTATACCCGTAAAGGGCATCACCAAAATACTAGAAATTTACGCTGTAAATTAAGAATTTTGCGAAAGGCGGGGATGGGCAGTAGATTCCATCCAGGAGGGGTGGGGAAGGGTTTGAAGTCTTACAGTGAATCGCTATGGGGAGCTTATGAGGTGCCTGTACTTTCAGCCGTGACGCAAGTAGCCCATTCCTACCGAATGTTCTATAGAAAAGTGGAGGGGCTATAAAATATGATAGTCACGGAAAGGGCTATCCCTACGATGCTACACCGAGCGAATGCGGACGAGCTGAATCCCCCATATGAGTATCCCCTCACGAACGCTACCGCTTAGAGGGGGGGTAGCCTAGGGGAGTGTGAGGGGAACGGCGAGGGGGATGAAGTAAGCTCCCGAGGCTGGAGATCCTCCGAGTCCGTCTCCAATAAGGACGAAGGAGGAAAGCGGATATCTGGTCGTGCAGAAGCTGGTCTCCAGCCGATCTTTCGGAGAATCGTCCGGAATGTAAAACTTTAATATCTGTCTAATTGTAGTATTATAAAGTTTTGAAAGTAGTAGTAGAAAAAATTTAAGTATTGTGACACCGTGTTTTAATAGTGATATAATATATAAAAAGGGGGGATAAAATGTTTAAAGAAATCAATGAAATAATACAAACTCTATCAAAAATAAGTGAAAAAAAAATGATATTGATACTTATATTTATAATAATAATTTTTCTAATCAATAAATTTAACAAAAGGAATGATTCAATAAAAAATGTAACTAATACTTGTAATAATGGTTCTTGTGGAAATAAACAAGCTGGAGGAGAAATTAAAGGGGGGAAAATTGATTAAAAATATTATTAAAAATAACTCCAATGGAAATAAGCAAGCTGGAGGGCATATTATAGAAGGAAGTAACAATGTCTATATTGATAATAGAAAAGGAATTTTTTTAGATTCTAAAAAGAATATTTTAAAATTTTTTTTAGAAATGCTTCTTCCTGATAAGAAAAAAAAAGAAATAGAGAAAAAATGCTTTTATGAAAATGTTGAAACTGATTATGAAGTATTGTTTGGAGAGCTTTTAGAGGAGTGTAAAGATCAAGAAATTTATAACCTTTATTTTCAAAACAAAGATAAAATTATTTCTAAAGTAGCTATTCAGTATTTTTATTTGGCAACTATAAATCTTTCAATTAATAAATTTAAAGTTGAAAATGAAATTTTAGAATTAGCCATAAAAGATTTTAAAGACTTACCTTTTAATTATTTAAATTGTTATAATTTAGGTAATGCCTATTTAGGATTAGAACTATATTCAAAAGCAATATATTATTTTGAGGAATCTTTAAATGCTAACAATGGAAAATTTTTTAAAGCTGAGGCATTAAGGAATTTAGGTGCTTGTTATGAGAAAATAGGAAAAAAAGAAATTGCATATAAATATTATTTAGAATCATTTAGTTTAAGCCCTAATTTATTTGAAGTTTTAGTATCATTATGTAGTTATGAAATAACTGAAAATAATAATTATGAAAAAGCACTTAAATATTTTGACAGAGTAATTTTAGAAGAATTACCATACGAAAGAAAATATAGCTTTTATTCGTGGAAAGCTTTTTTAAATTTCGGGAATAATGAGTTAGATAAATCTATTAGTTATATTAATTCAGGGCTAAAATTAAATGAAAATTTAGAATATTTATGGAAATTTGGAAGAGTTGTTTTTCAAGAAGTTCAAGGAATTCAAGATATAAATTACCCTTTAAAATTATCTTTTTTTGAAAATTATACGAAAAAATATCCAACAGATGAAAATGCAAGGGCTTTACTAGGTTTTGATTATTATCATTTATTCTCCAAAGGAGATCAATCTTATTTAGAAAAATCAAAATTAAATTTAAAAAAAGCTCTTGATTTAGGATATAAAAATGATATTCCTGGTCTCGTTCATGATCGTTTGGGGCATTTAGAAGAAAAAAATGGAAATATAGATAAAGCAGAATTATATTATAATGAAGCTGTTCTTCTCAATGAATCTAGTTTTAGTTATTGTTTAGGATTTTTTTATCAAACACAAAAAAGATTTCCAGAAGCTATTAAATATCTAGAAAAAACACTTATTGAACACAGCAAAGATGATTTAACTTGGTATAATTTAGGAATTTGTTATAGAAACATAGGGAAAATAGAAAAAGCTATAGTTTGTTTGAAAAAAGCTATGGAATTAAATACTGAGTATGATCTTCCAGTATTTGCATTGGGTGAAATTTTTTATTTTAAAAAAAAATATGAAGAATCGCTTAAATACTTAAATAATTTTATGAAGAATCATTCAAATAGTAGATGTTACTTTAATGCTGAACATCTATTAAGTGTGGTAAAAATAGAAATTACTAAAAAAAAAATAGAGTTATTATATAAAGGTTTAAATGAAAAACTTTAGAGGTTTTTGCTTTTTTTGACTTCATAAATTAATTTATAAAAGATAGTCCCTAGAGGGGCTATCTCTATGTAATAAGGTAGATACAACTATCACTCTCTAAGATCTCATAGGTGCCACCAATAATAATATCTCTCCCATAGGCCTCATAATCAAAATAATCTCTAAATATATGAGGTATCCTCTGAAAATCAATGATTTCTGCAAAATAATAACCAACTAATTCTTCATCAGATAAAATGGATTCCCCACGGTCTATAATATCGATAGAAGAGCTATTATAAGCCGATAGTACATCATCTATCTGGTAGGACTGTAAGAAGTAATCTCTCACAACTCTGGGCTCTATAATCTCATAGATCTCCTCTAAGGTCTCAAAGTGATAAAAGAGAAAATTAAGCATGAGGTGACCGCCAATATCTTCAAATCTAAAGTCCCCCTCAAAATTACAGACCTCTATCTCCTCTACCCCAGAACTGTTACATACTGATATAGCTTCTTTTAAATCCTCCAAAGAACTGATCTCAAACCACCTACCAGCCCAATAATGACAAGTATCAAATGAAGCCACCTAAAAGTAAGGGATAAAGGTGGAAGTGGTGAAACCTCTGTCCTTAGCACCTTTAACTTTTAGGCAGGTTTTTAATTGGGTAAAATCGCCTGGAATGAAAAAAGAACTTGGGTATCTGTTTTAGCTGTAAGGATCTAGGAGTAAAAGTAGGAGGGGAGCCGCTGATATCTATCCAGGAAGGGTGGGGTAGGATAAAAAAAGACCTAGATTTTTAAGTCTAGATCTTAGGAGTTTCTATTAAGTATTTTAATTTATCAGGGTTCATTATTCCCATATAAATAGCTTTCCCAGGGTACTTTTTAATAAAATCATCAATTAAAGTATAAAGAGGATTAAAATCGTATTCTGGTTTTATTTTATCAATTATATATTTTATAAAAAACAATGTTCCTTCCAGATAAAACCAAGAGTGATAATTCCAATCTTTTTTTAAACTAATTTTATTATATTTTCTATTCCATACTCTACTGTTATGAGCACAAAAATTTCTTATTAAAGTCAATCTATGAAGCCATGAAGCCAGTATATCTAGACTTAAATCATATTTTTTTGATATATTTTTATTCTTTTTATAGGCTTCATAAAATCTAGAAAGATCTCCAAATGGCAGGAGTTCTACCATCATCCATAGAGGAGTATATTTTTCCTTAGTATATTTAAATCTATAATGAACCATAAAATCTTCTTTACTTCTATTTTGGTAATTTTCTAAATTAGTTAAAAAATTAGTATGACTAAAATATTTTTTTGATCCTAATTTCACTTTAAAATTATCATTATCCAAGTGTCCAAAGGTTCCAATATCATTACTTAAAACATTTGCTATCTTTGATTTTAAAGAAACCTCTATTTTTTCAAGGATTTCAAACAAAAAAGTTCTAAGTTTTTCATCGAAATTATAGGTATCTATAACTTCTAAAATATCTATATTTTTTTCAGAGAAACTATCGCCATATTCTTTTTTAGTCGAATAGATATAGCCTTTTAACTTGTAGTAATTTAAATTTTCAAGTATTATCCTTAATTGATCTTCATTGTTTACTATAAAACCATCAGATTTTATCTTTTGAATTTGCTGATCAATTGTAAAATGACTTTTGTTATATTTCATCTAATCTCTCCTATAATTATTCAAAAAAAAATCAGCCCTGGTACGCATGGTAAACCATTAAGCGCGGCTGATATATTATAAATACCTTTAATAAAAATCGTTACAACTCTTATATGGTCTATTATAGACTATATTTTGTATTTTATCAAGTTTTTGATTTTAGAAGGAATATTAAGCCAGAAAAATACTTGAAGAAAGTAGGAAAATCGCGGACAGAAAATGTAGGATATCGCAAACAAAAGTATTAAAAGTATTAAATAAAAGGACACTAGAAATCTAGTGTCCTTTTAATGCTGATTTTATTGGCCCCATTTATGAATGTTACAAAATAGGTATTAGGGAACTTTCAATTTTTTAATTAATTAGTTCCCCTCAATTTTAATTTTTTTTTAAGTTTTACTCAAGACTAATCTTAACTTTAAATTTTTAAGAAGTCAATTTTTAAAGAGAATATAAAAAGTTAGTAAATCAACAAGTAATTTGTTGTACATTTATTTGATACTATTTCAATTTTTGTTTGTAGTACTGTTCTTTTTATTGGGCTTTAGACTGTCCGAGGTAGTTAAAATACTTAATATCTGTTCAATCCCAATAGCCCCAGTAGATGTAGTGCAATTTAATTACCATTATATTTAGTTTGATTATTTCTAGTAATTTTTAGTTGTTATTTTCTATCTATGAATATACTAACAAACACAAATACCAATAGATTTTAAAAAGATGATTCCTGTAAAATACAGAAATCATCTTTTTAATGCTTAAATATTGTTCTACTTTTTTTTCTGATATCCGCACTTTGGACAAAGACCTTTTTCATCTAGAAAAATTCCACAAAGAGGACAACGGTCAAGGTTATTTTTTGTTTCAAATTCTGCAGATCCTACATTAACTCCACTAGTAAATGTAAGCTTAGCAATATTTAATTTATCTTTTAATAGTTCGTAAATAATCTTTAACATTCCTTCGATTGTTGATGTTTCCTTTGTAACAACTAAACGGCTATCAGGGTATGCAGTTGCGAGTTCTGTCTTAAATGCTTGACCCTTCATTGTATTTTGAGGAGCTCCATTTTTAATTCCTTCTTCCTCATATACCTTAAGTATTGCAGGAAGAAGTGGGTCATCTTCTCTTAAAATAAGAGCATGATCAAAGTTTTTAAGAACTTCCCAAGCGATTTTTTGGATTTCATTACATGGAAAAACCATATTAACTCCTTCATTAATAGTGTCTTCAACTTCTATAGTTAAAAGCCCTGAGTGTCCATGCAAATATTGTGCTTCCCCTTTAAACTTATAAAATCTGTGTGCATACTGTAAATCGAGTGTAGTAATACTTCTCATTAATAATTCCTCCTTTATATTTAAATTACTATAGTTAGTATATATATATAAAATATTAATATCCTTTAAATAAATTAATATTTTTTATATGTCTTTGACAAAGGGTACAGTTTAAATTTTATAATATTACTTATTATAATAAGTAATATTCCTGTATGACCATGAAGATATTATGTTTCCCCTTCAAATTCTAAAAATCTGTGTGGGTATTGAAAATCTAATTGATTTTTTGATCTCATGATTTATACCTCCTAAATAATTTATTCTATTTAACTGGCAAATTTAAACAGCAACAATAATTTTTTATTACTAAGTTTCTATGCTTTAATTTGATCTATAAAATTATCGAGATTTTTACCAGTTAATACTAGTTTAAAAATTCTTATCTCTAACAATTGAATTTCTCCATCCATCAAATTGAAATAAGTTATTACCTTTAAATGTCCCTTCAAATTACTTATTATTTACTTTTAATTTAATAGTAGTAACTGTTACTATTATTAGTATCTTATATATTTTATTATTTGTCAATTTTTTTTTTAATTTATGTTAAAATATAAGAGATACTATAGTAGCAGTTACTATTATTAATAAAAATTAGGAGGAATATTATGAAATTTTCTAAAAAAAGAGAGTTGATATTAAACTTTGTTTTAAATAGTGATAAACACCTCACAGCTGATTTTATTTATTTAGAGTTAAAAAAAGATTGTCCTGAATTAAGTTTGGGTACTGTTTATAGAAATTTATCACAACTTTCTGATAATGGACTTATAAAAAAAGTAAGCCTTAATGACCAAACAGATGTATTTGATAAAAATTTAGAAAAACATGGGCATCTTATTTGTGATGTTTGTAATTCTATATATGACATTAATCTTGATCCATTAGAAGAAGCTATTGAAAAAATATCAATAGAGAATGATATGTCTGTTAAATATTATGATATTATATTTCATGGGATTTGCGGTAAATGTAAAAATTAATATATTGGAAAATAATACAATTAGAAATAAAAAAAGATTAATGTGACATAATAAGCAATTGAAACATTCATATCCAATGTCCTAAAAAGGGCAAGTAGATAAAGTAAATCTATTTGTCCTTTTTTTACTTCTTTCAAATTTTTTCATCTTCAAATCCTTCAGTTTTCCCCTTCATATTTAATCTCATATTTTGCTATTATTTCTAATTAACAAAACAATCACAATATAGGTAAATGTCTAAAAATATTAATTTTTACCTCTTTGGATTTGAATTTTCATCATCAGTGGTGTATAATGGTGTATATACATATATGGAGGTGAGCAAAATGTCACAAACTTTAAAGAGACATAATATTTTATTCTCTGATGATGAGTGGGAAGTAATTGGAGATAAAGCTAAGGAACTAAAGGTTTCAGTAAGTGAATTTATAAGAAAAACTATGGCTAAAGAAATTAAAGAAAGAGAAAATGGGGATCTTTTAGCTTATATAAATGAAAATTGTGAAAGTGTATCGCCCGAAGAGGAGGAAGAAATTAACTTAATGTTAAAGGGAATCGATGATGATGATTACTCAGATACAGAAGAGGTGAGCATCAGTGACATTTTACAAGGTTAGATACAAAAAAGAAGCTAAAAAGTTTTTATTAAAGAATAAAAAAATTGGTTTGAAATTTCATAAGATTTTCGATGATATATCAAAAGATATTGAAAATGTTGATATGTACGATATAAAAAACCTTAAGGGATATGATAGTTTAAAAAGGTTAAGGGTGGGTAGTTATAGATCCATTTTCAAGATAGACAACGAAGGAAACTTAATAATAGTGGCTATTATAGGTTCTAGAGGAGATGTCTATAAAAAACTTTGAATTAAAAAGATTAACTATAGTAGATGATCTTATAAATGGTACCTTTTGTAAAGAATATTTTAGATCCTGATAAAAGATGATTTCTGTATTCTATAGGAGTCATTTTTTTTAGATTTCATTGGTATTTATGGTTATGATAATAGTTCAGAAATAAAAAATAACAATTAAAAGTTACTTCGTGTAATGAAACTAAATATAAAGGGAATTAGATTTACTCTTCAACCCCTTGAATTTCTCTCATCTTTTACCACCTGTTTTGCTACGATTTCTAATTAACAAATTAATCATAAAATGGAAAAATATATGAAAAAAGTTTAAGCCTACATTTTTATTATATTTCTTACTTAACAAAATGACGTTTTGTTAAGTAGGGAACGTAATGAAAAATAAAGATATAATTGCTATTATATTCATTTTAATTACTTCAAGTAATTTTTAGTTAGTCTTTTTTATCTATCATGAAAATTATTAAAAATGAATGTTTCCAATTGATTATTATAAATATTCGTTTACTTTTGAAAGAATAAAAGCAATAATAACTATAGTTTATGTTAGTAGGTTGCTCCCATAGTTATTAAAAATAAAGGCTTATAAAAATACAGACCTTTAAAAGCTACAGTTCTTACTATACTGCTAGACTTAACATGTATAACGCTCTTGGTAGGATAATTATTGTAAAAGCTATATCGCCTTCAAAATTAAAAAAACTAGTTATACTTTTTAAGTAAAAAATTATTTTGGGTTAAAAGTCTTATGAAATCCCGAAGGAAATAAGTTACACCCATTAGGTAAAGGTTCTTATCCCCCAATCCTGTATTTATTGACTAAGGGTCATGCTGTCCTATATAGAACGTGCTCTACAGGTGAAGTGGGAATATATTCCCGCCAGGGCAGGAGATGAAGACGAGTAATAAGTAAAAAATACCTGTAAAGGGCATCACCAATATTTCTAAAGTTTACTTTATAAACTAAGAATATTGTGATAATAAATGATAAATGTAGATTAAATTAGTATTTTTAAGTTAATATCAATTTATCAAAGTATGATGTAAAATAACTTTATAAGTTTACAAAATAATAAAAGGAGTTAAAATAAATGTTTTTAAGCCCAGAAGAAAAATTAATTAAATTGAGAAAAAAATATAAGATAACACAGAAAGAATTGGTAGGAAAGGAGATATCAAGAGTTTTCTTAGGAATGATTGAAGTAGGAAAAAGAGGATTTACAAAGAAAACGGGTAAAATACTATGTGAAAATATGAATAATATATTAATATCTAGGGGAATCGAAGACCGGATTAATTTCGATTATCTAATGGAATCAAAAGAAGAACAATCAAAAAAATATCTAGTTGAGTTAACAGAAAATATTGATAATACTAGTTTAATTAATTCATTATGGGATGTAGATCAAGCTATATTTGAATTAAATATGACAGAAAAAAGATGGTGGGATATAAAAATCGGGGATATTTTAAGAGATACGAAGGACAGATTAGAAGCCAGGAAATATTATAAAGATTCTTTAATAGGTAATCTAGATATAAAAATGGTAAAAGAACAAATATTAGAAATTGCGAGATTAAATTATTATCTAAATGATTTTAAAGATACTATTTTAACTGTAAATAAATTAAAAGTTCAAATATTAGAAGATAAAACTGACCTGACATTAAAAATTATGTATAATTATGCCTATGCTTTTTATAAAGAAAAAGACTATGATAATGCTCTTAAAGAATTTAAAGATCTTTTGAGAAGGTTTAAAGATAATGAATTAGAGTTTAATATAAAAAATATGATTGGAGTTTGTTATGAACAAATTGGTGAATTTAACAAGGGAATTGAGTATTATGAAAAATTAAAAAAAGGGAGAAAAAAAGAAGAAAAAATTATTATTTTAGGAAATTTATTGAGTATTGCAATTAAAAGAGATGATAAAAATTATTTAAATGAAATATATCAAAAGATAAAGCAATTATTTTTAACAACTTTGGAAAGCAATGATATATTTAATTTTGAATTAACCCTTATTTTAGCTAGAGGAGCAAAGGCTCTAGGAGAATTAAAAGAATCTAAAAAATATTATTTACAGCTTTTTTCTGAAGAAGAACATTTAAATTTTAAAAATAAATCCAAATTGGAAGCGATGTCTGAATTGTTAAGGATATTAACCAAAGAGGATTATTTAACAGTAAAAGGTCTTGAACTTAAATATTTTAATTTGATAAAAAAAGAAAAAAATTGTTATGTAATTTTAGAATTTATTAATTATTATCAAGAAAATAATTATAGAATTGATCTAAATAGTATTTTAAATAACTCTTTAAAAACTTTTTCTGTTGACAACTTATGAGGTTGCATTATAAAATACACTTAAGTACTAAAAAAGGAGGAATAAAAATGAAAAAAATAATAGTTGGTTTGTTATTATTAACGGTATTTACAGGTTTATTTGCGAATGTAACAGGAGGTCCAGCACGAAAACAACCCATGCCAATATTAGTTATAAACCAAAATAAGTAATGATTAGAAGGCTATTTAGAATTAATTTTCTAGAAAAGCCTTTTTTTTTGAATAAAAATTTAATGAAAATAAAGAAACTTTTTTTGTTGACAAAAGTAAAAGAATAAAGTATATATATAATTAACAAGTGATTAATTTGAGTTTTAAAAAGGCTTAGAAGGGAAATTTGGGTAAATTATACACCAAATTAGTCAGTGTTAATAATTTGTTAGGGAGGTATTACCATGGAGGAAAAAGGAATAAATGATAAAATTTTAGAATTATTAGAAAAAGAAATTGATAAAGAATTATTGTCTTCAACTGAAAATAATTTGATGGACATGCATAATGGAGGAATAGGCTGTTAATTGAAAAAATAGAAGGTTTCTTCATTAACATTAGATGAATAAAATAAACTAGATATAATCTAAAGAATATTTCCCTTTAAAAGCCTGAAATTTAAAAAAAATAAGGAGTCTCAAATGAGTTCATTGATATATGATATAACATCTAATTGTAATTTGGCGTGTAAACATTGCTATAATAGTAAATTTTTAAAAGGATCTGAAGAAACACTGATAAATGTGAACGAAGTTATTTCTAAAATTTTAGAAATTAAACCAGAAGTTTTGCTAATTCAAGGTGGGGAGCCTCTTTTAGTGAAAAATTTAGAGCAATTAATTGAACGAGTAAAAAGAGAAAAAATTAAAGCTTATATAACTACAAATGCAATTAGTTTTGATGAAAATAGAATAATTAATATTTTAAGAACTGGGATTTCCGGAATTTTTTTCAGTCTTGAAAGTAACGACGAGAAAAAAAATGATTTAATTCGAGGACAAGGAAGTTATAAGACCGCTATTTTTAATATTAAAAATTTCATAAAAATTTATAACTTAGCTTTAAATAAAAACATAATAAATGAAATATTAATCTGTTTATATGTTACAATAACACCTTTAAACATTAATAATAAAAATGATATAGAAAATATTTTTAAATTAGCTTCAAACCTAGGGTTAAAAGATTTATCGTTTGCTTTTTTAATTCCATCTGGAGTAGGAGAAGAATTAATAAAATTAAAAAATAGTAATTCAAATATTGATATTGCTGATTTTATTGCGGAAGTATCACAAAATTATCCGAATATAAGAGTTCGAATTCCATATAAAAAACTATTATTTGAATATTTAAATTTAAAGTTTAAAAATTTAAATATTTGGGGGGAGAAATCAAAGTGTATAGCAGGAGAAAAATTAAATTACCTAAATAAAGATTTAGAAATACATCCTTGCTCGTGCGTTAATAAATATGATTTAAATCAATTATTTATTAAGAAAAACCAAATTAAAAAAAATCAAAAGTACGATAAAAAATATTTTAAAAATTTTTATGAAGTTAAAGGTTCAAATTTTAGAAAATTACCAAATTTATGTAAAAATTGTCAACATTTAGAAGAGTGTATAAAAGTTTGCCCATATGACCTAATAATATCTAATGAAAAAATTGATATTTCTGAATGTATAGAATTAAAAAAAAGAATTAATAATTTAGTAGAGTAATTTATCCAAGATATCATAAATATCTTATATTAAAAATTTAATAAATAGAAAATCTGCTTATTTTAGCTGTGTTTTTCAATACAAGGAGTATAATGGTCGTATAAATTCATACAAAGAGTGTTTAACCTTAAGCAAAAAAATAGGGTATAATTTAAGAAAACAATATGGGGAATTTTGATTATGAATACACGAAAAACTTACTCTTCTAAGTTTAAATTTAAGATCGTTT
>NZ_JBAHZY010000076.1:0-23423 GCF_037132775.1 Psychrilyobacter sp. | reverse complement strand
ATATGGATAGAAAGATTTTGGAGGACAATAAAGTACAGTGAAATATTTCTTAATGAATATCAAAATTTAAGAGAATTATACACGGGAATAAAAAGGTATATTAATTTTTATAATAACGATAGAGGACATAGTTCTTTAGACTATGAAACACCTGCTAAGGTATATTTTGGTACTCAAAAAATTGCTTAAGTTTTTTCATAAACTGTTTGACAAACACGACCACCATACTCCTCATATTAATATAATTATTATATATTACTATAAAGATAAAAAAATGTTAAATTTTATCTCAGGAATATGATTTTTTTATTTTATTGGTATTAATTTTCTCTTGAATTATGAATTTTAAAACAGATCGTTATTCTGTAAAAATTCTTTAAAAAATAATATAGATGAGCCGATAGTTTCGGTATTTTTTAATTTTGAATTTACAACCTTAATATTTTTATTTTTAAAAATTAAATTGGAAGAAATACTGTCTTCTAACACTAAAGGGATAGAGTTTCCTAAGAAAGAAAATGCTCCGCTCAAAACGATTAATTCTAAATCTAAAATATTTAATAAACTAACAAGAGCGTGTCCTAAAATTTCAATAGATCGATTAATTATCTCTAGAACAATAGGGTCTTTATCTTTGTATAAGCTAAAAACTTCTATCCAATTAACATATTTTTTTTTAGAGATGCTGATTTGGTTCAGAATGGCGTTGGTACTAATATAGCCTTCTAGGCATCCAGTATTTCCGCAATTGCATTTTTCACCAAAAATATTAACACTCATATGACCAATTTCACAAGAATTTCTATTTGTTTTTCTTAAATTTTTATTATTAATAAAAATTCCACAACCTACTCCTTGACCAATATTGAGGCTTATAAAATTTTTTGAATTTTGAGCTTCACCGATATAACTTTCAGCGTAAGACATAGCATCTACATCATTTTCTAGAGAAAATGGGAAATTATCTTTAGCAAGATTTTTTTTGATCTCAAGATTAGACCATCCATTAAAATTAGGTGGGTTTAAAATCACACCATTAGTATAGTCTATAGGACCAGGAGCCGTTATACTTAATCCAATGATTTCATAATTCTTTTTAATGTTATCAATATCAATTGAGATGTTTTCTAACAGTTTATCTTTAGTAAAAATTTTATTTTGATAGTATATTTCTTTAGTTTTTAAAATTAAATTTCCGAAGTTTACAACAGAAATTGTATATTTATCACGACTAATAGAGATAGTGATTATCTTAAATTTATTATTATTTATTTTTAAAAGGATAGGTTTTCTTCCTAAACTTGAGTTGCTTAATCCTTTAAATTCTTCTATTAAACCAGATAAAATCATGTTTTTTATAATAGGGGTAAGACCACCCATAGTAAGTTTTACTTTGAAGGTTAGTTCAGTTCTTGAAAGAGGTTGTTTCATAATTTCATTTAATATCATTAGGCTATTAGATTTTCTTGTTAAATTATTATCAATTTTTATCTGCATTTTAAAAACATACACCTCCTTAAACAATAGAAATTTAGAGCTTCTTAATAATAGCTTATCACTTCCTTTTTTAGAAGTCAACGTTATAAAGCCTCTTTATTAATCAAAAATCGTTCTTTAATGAATAATTAAGGCTTAGAATAAAACATAAACCGAATAAAAAGTTGACATACTTAAAAGAATGAAGTAACCTCTAATTAAAGGTGTTTTAATTAATAAGAAGTTCTAAAAAATTACTAGTTGAGGAGGTAATTGTGGAATATATATTAGAAGCTCGAGGAATAACAAAAATATTTCCAGGAGTAAAAGCTCTAGACAACGTTAATTTTAATTTAAAGAAAGGGGAGATACACGCCCTTTTAGGAGAAAATGGTGCTGGGAAATCTACAATGATGAAGATATTTTCTGGTGTATATAAAAGTGATAGCGGTAAAGTTTTGGTTTACGGTGAAGAAAAAGAGATAGGATCACCACGTGATTCTATGAAGTTAGGCATTGGGATAATATATCAAGAACTTAATTTGTGTCACCATTTAACTGTAGCGCAAAATATTTTTTTAGGAAGAGAGATAGAAAAAGGTATTGTTTTAGACAAAAAAGCTTCTGAATTCAAAGCTAGAGAAATATTGGAACTGATGGGAACGGATATAAAACCTAGTGAAAAAGTTTCTAATCTATCAGTTTCAAAGCAACAAATGGTTGAAATTGCAAAAGCTCTTTCACAAGATATAAAAATATTAATAATGGATGAACCGACTTCTTCCTTAAGTGAAAAAGAGGTTGATGGTCTTTTTAAGGTTATAAGAAAGCTAAAATCAGAAGGTAAGTCAATAATATACATATCTCATAAATTAGATGAATTAAAAAGAATAACAGACAGGGTAACTATTTTTCGAGATGGTAAATTTATAGATACGTTTCAATTTGATAAAGTTACAATGAATGAAATTATATCTAAAATGGTAGGGAGAAAAATTTCAGAACAGTTTCCAAGAAGAAATATTAAGAGGGGGAAAAAAATATTAGAGGTAAAATCTTTTTCAAACGAAAAATATATTTCTAATATAAATTTTGAACTTTTTAAGGGGGAAATTTTAGGTATATCCGGAATAGTAGGGTCTGGAAGAACAGAATTAGCAAAGAGTATATTTGGAATGTTGGGTAATCCTACTGGGAAAATAATGATAGAAGAAAAGGAAGTTAAGATTAAGAGTTCTAAAATAGCTATGGATAATGGAATCGTATATATTCCTGAAGATAGAAAAAAAGAAGGGTTAGCAATAGGTATGACTGTAAGTAAAAATTTTAGTCTGCCATTATTAGATGATATTTCAACTAAAATTTTAGGTATAGTAAAGCAAAAGGATTTAAAAATCAAATCGAATGATATGATAAAAAAAATGCGAATAAAAACACCCCATTTAGAAACTAAAGTAAAAACTTTAAGTGGGGGGAATCAACAAAAAATTGTCATTGGAAAATGGTTATTAAAAGATCCAAAGATAATAATATTGGATGAACCAACAAGAGGTATAGATGTTAATGCAAAAGTTGAAATTTATGGGTTGATGAATGATCTAAAGGAAAGAGGTATAGGTGTAATAATGATCTCTTCTGAATTACCAGAGTTGTTAGGAATAACAGATAGAATTATGATAATGAATTCAGGTAAAATAAAAAAAATTGTTGATACACTGTCAACGAATCAAGAAGAAATAATGTCTTATTCGACATAATTTTGATAATTTAAAATTTAATTGATCGATAAAAAAAGGGGGAATGATGAATGATGAAAGAGGAAATTTTGAAACGCCGAAAAAAATATTCCTTAAAAGAAATAAGAATGAAAGTGGGAGAAAATAATTTTCAAATAATGTCTATATTAAGTGGTTTATTGATAATGATGTTAATTTTTAGTTTAAATTCGAAATATTTTTTTACTTCGAATAATTTATTAACGATCGCTTTGCAAACATCAATGATTGCTATAATAGCTTTAGGGCAAACATTTGTATTGATAACAGCAGGAATAGACCTTTCAATAGGTTCTAATATGGCGATAGCAGGAGTTATATCGGCTATGGCATTAAAATCAGGAATGCCTATAGGTATAGCAATTATTCTAGGGTTATTGGCAGGTGTTTTAGTAGGATTAATTAATGGCTCGTTAATTGCATATGGAGATCTGCCGCCATTTGTTGTGACCTTAGGAACTATGAGTATTGTTAAAGGTGTTGCTCTTTTTATTACTGGCGGAATACCGGTTACAAGATTAAGTAAAAGTTTTAATGTTATAGGAAATAATAAGATAGCAGGGATTCCAATTCCTGTAATAATAACCATAGTTTTAACATTGTTATTTGGATTTATATTATCAAAGACTAAATTAGGAACTAGAATATTTGCTGTTGGAAGTAATCTTGAGGCAGCTAAATATTCAGGAATTAATACAAAAAGAACTATAATTATAGTGTATGTATTTTCAGGATTACTTGCTGCTGTAGCAGGTATAATAATGGCTTCAAGAATAGCATCAGGTCAACCTACAGCTGGAACAGGGTATGAATTATATGCTGTAGCAGCATCGGTAATAGGTGGGGTAAGTTTAGCTGGAGGAGAAGGGCTATTAACAGGAACATTAATAGGAGCTTTGATTATAGGGGTTCTTAGGAACGGATTAAATTTATTAAGTGTTTCAGCTTTTATTCAAGAAATAATGATTGGATCAGTAATAATTATTGCAGTATTTGCTGATAGAATCAAGAGAAAATAAATTAAATAGAGGGGTGTCAAAATGAAAAAAATGTTTATGGTAGCTTCGGTATTATTATTGTTGGTAGGTTGTGGAGAAAAAAAAGTGGTAGAAGATACAAAAAAAGAAAATATGAAAATGGTTTTAATTACAATGGATTCATTGGATGAACATTGGTTATCGGTGAAAGCAGGAGCAGAGGAAAAAGCGAAAGAGCTAGGTGGGATTGATATTATATTCAGAGCACCAACAGGAAAAGTAGATCCAAATGAGCAAACTAGAATGGTAGAAGATGCAATAACAGAGCAGGCAGATGCAATATTACTATCACCATCAGATGGAGCTGCATTAGTAC
This sequence comes from Psychrilyobacter sp., assembly GCF_037132775.1. Taxonomy (GTDB): domain Bacteria; phylum Fusobacteriota; class Fusobacteriia; order Fusobacteriales; family Fusobacteriaceae; genus Psychrilyobacter. Next base: position 18,819 of record NZ_JBAHZY010000076.1, on the reverse strand, counting down.
CTGTAGTTGAAAGAGCAATCGATGCTAAAATTCCAGTAGTTATAATAGATTCAGGTATAGATACAGAAGGGTATCTTTCGTTTATGGCTACAGATAACTATGCAGCAGCAGCTACAGCAGCAGATAAAATGGCAGAATTAGTAGGGGAAACAGGAAAGGTAGCTATAATAATGGCTCAACCAGGAGCTGGAACAACAATTAAGAGAACAGCAGGATTTGAGGATAGGATAAAGGAAAAATATCCAAAGATGTCAATTGTAACGATACAATATTCAAATGGAGATAAATCTTTAGCATTGAATCAAGCAACAGATATAATGACAGCTAATCCAGATTTAGTAGGATTTTATGGTGGAAATGAAGGTTCTACAGTTGGAGTAGCAAGAGCAATAGAAGAAGCTGGAAACGTAGGAAAAGTAAAATTAGTAGGATTTGACAAGTCAGCAGATATTATTAAAGGTATTGAGTCAGGAGTTATTCAAGCAAGTATGGTTCAAAACCCAGAAGTAATGGGAGCAAAAGCTGTAGAAGCTGCATATAAATTCATAACAGCGGGAATAACTGGAGATAAAAAAATAGATACAGGAGTTACAGTTGTAACGAAAGAAAACCTTGATAAGATAAAATAAAATTAATTAGGGTTGAAGCTTGCTTCAATCCTAATTTTAATTGTTGGTACTTTCATAGTTTATAGAAGGTTGAAAATATTGAAAATAACATTAGAGAATCAGTAAGAAAGTGTGGTATATTTTTTATTAAAGTAGGTAAGTAATAAAGTATAAGTGGAGTGGTGTCATGTTACTGGGAGCAATTGAAGCGGGGGGAACAAAATTTGTTTGTGCTATTGGTACAGAAAAAGGTGAGATTTTAGAAAAAGTATCATTTCTGACTAAAACACCGGATGAAACTTTAAAAAAAGTGGTAGAGTTCTTTTTGGATAAAAAAATAGAGGCTATGGGAATAGGTTGTTTTGGGCCTATTGACTTGGATGAGAATTCAAAAACGTATGGGTATATAACTTCTACACCCAAACCTGATTGGAGTAACTATAATATTCTGGGAGAATTGAAGAAATATTTTGATATACCTATGAGTTTTGATACAGATGTAAATGGTGCAGCATTAGGAGAAATTAAGTGGGGAAGTGCTATTGGTCTAGATTCAGTAATCTATCTTACTGTTGGAACAGGAATAGGTGGTGGAATATATAGTGGTGGAAAGCTAGTTCATGGGATGACTCATCCAGAGACAGGTCATATTTTAGTAAAAAGAGAAAAAAATGACGATTATAAAGGGACATGCCCCTATCATGGCGATTGCTTGGAAGGAATGGCATCTGGACCTGCTATAGAGCAAAGATGGGGAGTAAAAGCATATGAACTAGAGGAGAATCATAAAGCTTGGAATTTAGAAGCATATTATTTAGCTCAAGGGTTAATTAATTATATTCTTATAATGTCACCTAGAAAAATAATTTTAGGTGGGGGAGTGATGAAACAAAAACAGTTGTTTCCACTGATTCGAAAAAAAGTAGTAGAAACATTAAATGGTTATGTCTTTCATAAAAATATACTAGAAAATATAGATGAGTATATTGTACCACCTAAGTTGGGTGATAATGCTGGTATTTGTGGAGGGTTGGCACTTGCTAAGCTAGCTTTTGATAAGGCAGGCTTATAATTTGTTATTTTATAGACCTTGAAAGTGGTTATAAGTGGGAGAAATAATAAAGGCGATAGGGATAATTTTTTTGATGTTAGAGGAAATTTTTTTTAGAAATCGGAGGCTAAATGAAGTATTATATTGGAATTGATATAGGTGGGACTAAAATAGCAACTTTATTGGCTGATGAAAATATGAATATATTAGATAGAAGAACATTTTTTACAAAGGGAACAAAACTTCCAGAAGCTACTATTGAAAAAATGTTTAAAATGATAGAGGAACAGATGTCAGATAATGAAATTACAATAGAAAATATCAAAAATTTTGGAATAAGTTGTGGAGGACCATTAAATAGTAGTAAAGGCGTAATAATGTCTCCTCCTAATTTACCCGGCTGGGATAATGTTGAAATGAAAAAAATATTTGAAAAAAAATATAATAAATTAACATATTTACAAAATGATGCAAATGCTTGTGCTATAGCTGAGTGGAAAATAGGTGCAGGGAAGGGATATAAAAATGTAATTTTTTTAACATTTGGAACGGGTATGGGTGCAGGTTTGATACTGAACGGAAGACTTTATGCAGGAATAGACGATATGGCTGGAGAAGTGGGGCATATGAGATTAGAGGATGAAGGACCAACAGGGTACGGAAAGGTTGGATCTTTCGAAGGATTTTGTAGTGGTGGAGGAATAGCAAAGTTAGGGAAATATATGATCGAAAAAGAAATAGAAGATGGTTATAAAGGTAAACTTATAATAGATTTATCAGAGGGTTTGACAACTCAAAAAATAGCTGATAGAGCTAAAGATGGGGAGTATTTAGCCATTAAAATCATAGAAAAAAGTGCAGAAAAATTAGGAAAAGGTTTGTCTATATTAGTGGATTTACTTAATCCAGAGGCAATTATTATAGGGAGTATTTTTACTAGGTGTGAAGATTTATTTAGAGGGACCATAGAGAAAGTATTGAAAAAGGAAGCGTTAGGAATTCCATATAAAAGGTGTAAGATATTGAAATCGGAATTGGGAGAATCAATAGGAGATTACGGGGCATTATTTACCGCAACAAATGACTATTAATATAATTATTATATTTTACTATAAAGATAAAAAAATGTTAAATTTTATTCTCGAAATATGAAATTTATTTAGGGATATAAGATGAAAAAAATAGCACTTGTAGCACATGATAGAAAAAAAGATGAATTGATTGATTTTGTGATGTTCATAAGATACTAGTAGCTACAAATACGGCTACGGCCGATCTTTTAATTAAAGGGATGAAAGAATTATAAAATTAAGATCAAAAATCTTGATTTAATAATTTAATTTTAAAAGTTGTTCGAGAATAAAACTTTAAAACCATTTGACAAAGATGTTATAATGGTGTATAAAATGTATAAGCGGTTACAAGATGAGTGAGGAGAAACTGATGAAGATAAAAGATATAGCACGATTAGCAGGTGTCTCCACAGCCACAGTGTCGAGGGTGATAAATAATTCATCTTTAGTGAAAGAAGAGACAAGAAAAATGGTCTTAGAAGTTATAAAAGCTAAGAACTACAAACCCAATATAACAGCTCAAAATTTAGCTAGAAAAGAAACAAATACTATCGGAGTAGTAATACCAGATTTGGATAATCCTTTTTTTGGAAAGATAATAAAAGGTATATACGAAAAGATCGAGGAAGAAAATTTAAATATAATCCTCTTAAATAGTTATGGCAGTCTAGAAAAAGAAAAAAGAGTGATAGAGATCCTGATAGAACAAAGGGTGAAGGGAGTTATAATAGTCCCTGTAGCAAAAGATAAGTTTTCAAGGGATAAACATTTTAATCGGTTAGATGAATTTAAAATTCCTTACGTACTTATAGATAGAGAAGTCGAGGGAGATAATTTTTCCAAGGTATATTTAGAAAATAGAACCGGTGCCTATAAGGCAACTAAATATCTATTGACTAAGGTAAGTGACGTAGCAATGATCTCGGGACCCATAAGAACTACTACGGCTACTAAAAGATTAGAAGGATATAGTTTAGCTATGAGAGAGAAAAACTTAGAGGAAAAAATATACTATGGTGATTATAAAATAGAATCGGGATATAAGATAATAACTCAAATAATTCGAGAAAAAAAACTTCCTAAAGCACTATTTGTAGCCAACAATATGATGACCCTAGGAGTTATAAAGGGGCTTATAGAAAATGATATTAAAATCTCAGAAAATATCCTAATATTTAGTTTTGATGAGGTAGAAATGGCTGAAATTTTTGGGATAAAGATAGATTATTTAGAATTTGATGTAAAGTCTGTTGGAGAAAAAGCAGTAGATATCTTAAAAGGAAAATTAAATGGAGATAGATCTAGAAAGATTGTAAAAATCTCAGGGAAAATAAAAGAATAAAAAATTTTCAATAGAAAATGTAAACGGTTACAAGGAGGGGAAATGAAAAAAATATTAGTAATTGGAAGTCTTAACATGGACTTAGTCACCATGAGTGAAAGGCATCCTAAATTAGGAGAAACAATTATTGGAAAGAGCTTCTTTCAGATTCCAGGAGGAAAAGGAGGAAACCAAGCAGTTGCCATAGCTAAATTAGGTGGAGATGTAACTATGTTTGGCTGTGTAGGGAAAGATTCCCATGGAGATATATTAATAGAGGAATTAAAAAAGAATAATGTAAATATAGAGTGTATAAAAAAAGGTGAAAAAAATACGGGGATAGCTACAATAGTAGTGGATGAAAATGCAGACAATACAATAATAGTGGTCCCGGGAGCCAATTCCGAGATAACTATAGGTGATATAGATAAAAACATAGAGCTAATAAAAGATGCAGATATAGTGCTCCTTCAACTAGAAATTCCTATGGATGTGGTGGAATATATCCTAAAAAAATCAAAGGAATATAATAAAATTACGATACTTAATCCAGCCCCAGCTGAGAAGTTATCAATAGATATAATAAAAAATGTAGATTACTTGGTACCCAACGAAACTGAATTAGAATTACTCAGTGGAATGTCTACAGATTCCGAGGGAGAGGTAATAGCGGCTTCTAAAAAACTTATGGATATGGGAGTAAAAAATCTCATAGTTACCAGGGGGAAAAATGGTTCGATCTTTGTAGGAGAGGATAAAGTGGTGAAAGTAGGAATCCATAAAGTCAAAGCCGTAGATCCAACGGCAGCAGGGGATTCGTTTATTGGTGGAGTTATCAGGATGTTAGCAGAGGGGAAAAAAATAGAGGAAGCCATGGAATTTGGAGCTCGTGTAGGAGCTATAACAGTAACCAAAGAAGGAGCCCAGAGTTCACTACCTACATGGGATGAAGTAGTGAATTATAAATTTTAGGTGGAAATTTAGTCACGAATTACACAAAAAAATATTAAAAAATAGCACGCTGATGCTATGCATACACGGATAAAATAGAGACGATCACAGATCTATTAAGATAGAAAAAAGTTATAGAGAAAAAATAATAAAAAACTCTGTGAATCTCTCTTTTCTAGCTTAGTGGCTCTCTGTGTCAAAAGAGAAGAAGGAAAAACTTATGAAAAAAGGAAGATTATTAAATAGTGGGATCAGCTCTGTAATATCTAGGATGGGGAGGAAGAAATTTCTTCCCATTTACTTTATTAAAAAATGCTTATGGACCCCATGAATATATTAGATAATATAGGGACTATAGAGCGTTGGCACTAGCAGAATTGATATTATGTCAAAAAAGTAATATTCTCATCTAATTTTAGGACAAAAGGCATATTTATAACCTATAGATTGTAGTAGAATGATTTATAAGATCTAAATTTTATTAAAGTATAAATTGTAGGAAATTAATGAAAAAGTAAGGATATTTCCTTATATATAATTTAGAGCTAGGATACTTATGATTTTAAGATTAATTATCAGTTATTAAATATGTTTGTAAAAACAAACATTTAAGGGGGAATAAAATTGAAAATATTTATCGATACGGCAAATGTGGAAGACATAAAAAAAGCTAATGATATGGGTGTTATTTGTGGAGTAACTACAAATCCATCACTTATTGCAAAAGAAGGAAGAGTATTCAAAGAGGTCGTAACAGAGATAACATCCATAGTAGATGGGCCTATAAGTGCAGAAGTAATCTCATTGGAAGCTCCTAAGATGTTAGAGGAAGCTGAAGATTTAATAAAAATTCATCCAAATATCACAATCAAGGTACCTATGACTATAGAAGGATTAAAAGCTTGTTCTGCACTATCTAAAAGAGGGATAAAAACTAATGTAACTTTGATTTTTACTTCTAACCAAGCACTATTAGCTGCTAGAGCAGGAGCAACATTTGTATCACCATTCTTAGGAAGATTAGATGATATCGGTATAGATGGAATCGAATTAATCAGAGAAATTGTACAAATATTTAATGTACACAATATAAAATCAAAAATAATTGCTGCAAGTATCAGAAATCCATTACATGCAAAGGAAGCTGCCAAAGCAGGAGCACATATTGGAACTATGCCTCTCAGTGTAATTGAAAAAATGACTCAGCATCCATTAACAGACGCAGGAATAGCTAAATTCTTAGCTGACTGGGAAGGGGTAAAATAAATAAATTAAATTATAGTACAGATAGCAGAGTTAATGCTGGATTTTAAGTTGAAAATTAAAAATTCTCGGCTCTGTACTATTTTTTATAACTTGACAATAACCAGTATATTACATATAATATTGTTAGAAAAAACAAATAATGTACACTAATTTTTATTTAAAAAGGAGTTAAAATGGCAGATATCAAGATGTTAAAGGAAAAAGCTACACAGATAAGAAAAGATATTGTGACTATGATTTGTAAGTCAAAATCAGGACATCCAGGGGGATCTCTATCAGCAGCAGATATAGTGAGTGCACTATACTTCAATGAAATGAACGTTGATCCAAAGAATCCAAAGATGGCAGACAGAGATAGATTCGTTTTATCAAAGGGACATGCAGCTCCAGTGTTATATGCAGCATTAGCAGAAAAGGGATATTTTGATAGAGAGTTATTAGGAACACTTAGAAAATTTGGATCACCTTTACAAGGGCATCCAGATATGAGAAAATTACCAGGAGTAGATATCTCAACAGGTTCATTAGGACAAGGGTTATCAGTAGCGAATGGTATGGCATTATCAGCAAAATTAGATAACAAATCATATAGAACATACGTATTGTTAGGAGATGGAGAGGTACAAGAAGGTCAAGTGTGGGAAGCTGCTATGACTTCTGCTCACTATAAACTTGACAATGTATGTGCATTTTTAGATTCGAATAACTTACAAATAGATGGAAATGTAGATAAGATAATGGGTGTTGAACCATTAGATGATAAATGGAGAGCATTTGGATGGAATGTAATCGTAATAGACGGACATAACTTTGATGAAATATTAGGAGCTTTAGAAGCTGCTAAGGCTCATAAAGGTCAACCTACAATGGTTATAGCTAAAACTACTAAGGGCAAGGGTATCTCATTTATGGAAAATATATGTGGATTCCATGGCGTAGCTCCTACATCTGAAGAAACAGACAAAGCATTAGAAGAATTAAGTCACGTAGAATGTTGTAATAACTAATAGGAGGCCAAAAAAATGAGTAAAAAAGCTACAAGACAAGCTTACGGAGAAGCGTTAGCTGAATTAGGAAGAATAAATAAAGATGTAGTGGTTTTAGAGGCAGACTTATCTAAATCTACAAAGACTTCAATATTTCAAGGAGAATTCCCTGAAAGACATTTTAATGTAGGTATTGCAGAAGCAGACTTAATGGCTACAGCAGCAGGATTTGCAACTACTGGAAAGATAGCATTCGCTTCTACATTTGCAATGTTCGCAGCAGGAAGAGCATTTGAGCAAATTAGAAATACTATAGCATATCCAAAATTAAATGTTAAAATAGCTCCAACTCATGCAGGAATCTCTGTAGGAGAGGATGGAGGGTCACATCAATCTGTAGAAGATATCTCTCTTATGAGATCTATCCCAGGAATGGTAGTATTATGTCCTGCAGATGCAGAAGAAACTAGACAAATGGTATTCGCAGCAGCAGAATATGATGGTCCTGTATACCTCAGATCAGGAAGATTAGATACAGAAGATATCTACAAAGATACTGACTATAAATTTGAGATTGGAATAGCTGATACTTTAAAAGAAGGAACAGATGTTACAATCGCAGCTACAGGAATGTTAGTTCATGAAGCTATGGAAGCAGCAAAGACATTGGAAGCAGAAGGGATCTCAGTTAGAGTAATCAATGTTTCTACAATTAAGCCATTAGATGGTCCTACTATCTTAAAAGCAGCACAAGAGACTAAGTTCATTGTAACTTGTGAAGAGCATTCAGTGATAGGAGGATTAGGAGGAGCAATCTCTGAATTTTTAGGAGAAACTCATCCAACTTTAGTAAAAAAATTAGGAATCTATGATCAATTTGGTCAATCTGGAACAGGTAACCAATTATTAGATGAATATAAATTGAGAGCAAAAGATATAGTAGCAAAAGTAAAAGAAAGTATATAATTAAATACACCCTCATCTTTTCTGATGTTTTCTCCCTATTAAGAGCGAAGACAAGTTTAAGGGAAATGAGATAACAAAAGCTGTGGAATTTTCCACAGCTTTTTTAGATTCTCTTATTTTATATCTTTAAATTCAATAACTTTATCAAAGTGAGAATTACTACCTTTTTCCTTTATGATATTTTCATTGTTTACAGTAGAATAATTTTTTTGTTGACTAAATTTAGTCATTATTTCTATAAATTCTGGGATATCTTTCTTAGATGTAGATAAAACTTCAGATTTTTCTCGCTCCATATCTTCTAAACTTATATCATATAGATAGTGGGTGTATGATAGATTCATAAGGGTATCAGGAGTATAAGCCTGATAATATTTTGCCATACTTTTTAGGATAAATCCGTCAAATTTTTCTTGTTCTATATCTAGTTCACCCTGTAAAAAACTTGGTATTTCCTTATAGGTATCAATGGTTTTATCCACCTCTCCATCTCTGTAAGATGAAGCTACGATATCTCTATTTAATGTGATATAGAACCATGCTCCATAGGCACCATTTTGTACCCTAATTCTATTGTTTAGATATTCATTGATCATATTAGACATAATCTTATGTTTTCCATTGTATTCGTAGCCCATATCTGTCAGGTTATTCCCCCAAGAAGTCGATCCGTTTTGAGCGGGCACTGTAATAGCTAGATTAGAATTTTCCAGCGTTCCATAACTTTTCTTTGGGGTAGGTGTATCTTTCATCTTACTTAATAGAGGCGTAATATCTGATTTAAAGTTTTGATAGTTACCTCTATTGGCGTAGAAGATGAGTAAATTATGCTTATTGAATATATTTTCTCTGATATTTTTCATATCTTCCTGTAATTGAAGAAAGTTTTCATCATAGTTGTCTAAAATCTTATTTAATTTAGTCAACATAGGAGGATAGATATAGTAACCTCTTCCTCCAAAATTAACTTCTTCATCCAGATAATAGTTGTAGTTTGGGTTGATCATAGACATGGCTTTGATTACCGACATTCTATTGATAACATTAGCATCTGAAGAACTAGTCAAGATAGAATCACGAAGACCTTCTAATCTTTTTTTGATCTCTAATTTGTTGTCAAAATTACCCTCTAAGAAAAGATTTTCTAGTGTGCTGTATACTTCGGTGTTGTCATCCTGAAGGTATTCAAAATTTATTACAAATCTTCTCGATATATTGTCATTATCTAAAAGGACAGTCCTGTTATTTAAACCGAGTTTGAAAAAATACTTGGTTAAATTATTGGATATTTCCTCAAAGGAAAAATCTTTGGTACTGCTGGCAGCCATCAGATATGAAAATAATTCTGAATCTAGTTTTTCAGATTGGTCTAAACCGCTGGCATCAAATTTTAAAGAAACTAAATTAATATCGTAGGTATTGATATCGTTGTCTACAAATGTAACTCCATTTACTGATTCTTCACTTCGATTTACAACAGAAATTTCGGAATCAGAAAGATCATTTAATTTCACACTGGGGATGGAGTCAATAATTTTTTTATCTACAGGTTCTTTTGACCAGACATTAAATTTTTTGATGTCTGAATTTAAATTCTCTAATTCTTTATTATTTAGATTTTTTTCAAATTTATTTAAATTTTCTTTTTCCAAGGTTTCATTTTTAGCTAAAAGATCTTCGTCTGGAGTAAAGAAAATTTCCAATTTATTTGTATTATTTATAAAATATTGTCCTATTAGCTGTTTAATTTTTTCAGGGTTACTAGCTAAATCATCCAATATTTTTATCTTGTCGTCAGAGATGAATAAATACGGCTTATCATAGTAAAAATAACTCGTAGCAATACTGGTTGTGAGGTCAGATGCTCTTTCTTTGGAATATTGAGACTTGGCCAGTTGTTTTTTATAGTCTCTGAGAGCTAGTTCAACTATCTCAGCGTCTATTCCTACTTTAGCGATCTCCTTCATTTTAGCATCCATTAGCTTTCTAAATTTAGCTACTTCTTCTTTTTTTGCACCTTGGATAAGATAATATCCTCTTGGCTGGAGAGTACCGTCATTATGCAACCCAAAACTACCGCTAAATTTTTCGTCCACAAATAATTTTTTCAATGGTGAGATCTCGTAATCGGCCAAAAGAGATGTTATAAACATAAGTTCTGGTAGAGATGTTTTAGGTTTCATAAGAGTACCATAGATATAGATATTTGGAGATCCCTTAGGAGCAGGATAACTCTCGTTATGGAATTCATCCTTTAACTGTGTGTGTTGAATCTCTATTTTAGCAATATCTGTCTTGTCATATTGACTGTAATATTCATCTAATTTAGATAGTGATTTCTCTATGTCTTGCTTTCCTGCTAAAACTACAATGGAATTAGAAGGAGTGTAGTATTTTTCATGAGTTTTTCTGAGATGATCTAGATCCAAATTTGGGATACTACTAGGTAATCCCCCAGAAGAAAATCTGTAATTAGCCATCTCGTCTGGATACATAAGTCTATTCATTCTAAAAGATAAGTTTCTATATGGATTGGAAAAAGCTCCCTTCATCTCATTATAGACTATCCCATTAATGATTAATTCATCATTATTGGGGTTTCTGTCATATCTCCATCCCTCTCTTTTTAGAGTGTTTTCATCTTCTAATACCAGTGGATTGAAAACTGCGTCTAAATAGATATCCATCAGATTATCAAAAGATTTTGGTTCTACTGCTGAGAAAGGATAGACCGTATAGTCCTGACCAGTCATGGCATTTAAAAATGATGGGATATTTTTGGTATCTAACTCATAGAATAAATTTTTATCTGGATATTTTTTTGATCCCTGCAAAACAGCATGTTCAAATACGTGATTTACTCCACTATCGTCCACTACAGGAGTTTTAAATGCAATACCAAAAACTTTTTCAGGAGATTGGTCGTCTAAATAAATAACACAAGCACCTGTTTTTATATGTTTATAAGTATAACTTGTAGCTCCTAAATTTTTGATTTCTCTCGTTTCGATGAGTGTAAAGCTTTTTTTCTCTTTTTTAATTTCTTTCTTACCACAAGAGATAAGAAAAGAAAGGGTCATAAATATCATAAGTAATTTCATAGTGCCTCCATTTGTATATATTTTTAAAGGATACTAGAAGTTTACACTATATTGAATGTAATAACAAATTTTCGGATAGGATATTGGGAAATAGGGTATAATAAAGTTAAGGTAGTCATAATAAAAAATTGAGAGTTTAAAAAAAAGATAAAAATTCGGTAACCAATTAACACTAATATTCAAATAATAAGGTGCAAGCTTGTAAGGACTTTAGAAAAATGACTTTCTATGACTTGAAAATATGAAGGGAAAGGTCTTTGAATCTAATAATTATAATTTTTTAATTGCCGTAGGCGGTCAGGAGGTAGATGATGATAAGGATAATATTACTGATAGCAGGAGCATTAATTTTTACCTCTTGTTATAAGATAGATAATAAGACCTATAAAGCAACAGGATATAATGAAAGGGTTAGATTTATAATACTCCACTATACAGCGATTGATACAGAGAGATCTATTAGAGCCTTGACTGAGGGAGAGGTAAGTGCTCATTATTTGGTGACGGATAAAAGGTGGGATTCTATATACCAGTTAGTTCCTCTTGAAAAAAGAGCTTGGCATGCAGGCCTAAGTAAATTTGGAGGAAGAACTAATTTAAATGACAGTTCCATAGGAATAGAGATAGTCAATGAAGGATATAAAAAAACAATTATAGACCTAGATATGGAAGATGAGGTTAAAAATATAGCCAACAGGGAATTTTATCCCTATGAGGATTATCAAATAAAAAAGATAGGAAAACTCCTCCAGAATTTGGTAAAAGAATATAAGATATCCCCTAAAAATGTCTTGGGACATTCAGATGTATCACCTACTAGAAAACAAGATCCAGGGCTCATGTTTCCATGGGAACAACTCTATAGGAAATATGGTGTGGGAGCCTGGTATGAGCTGAAAGATTTTCATGAATTCTATGATCAGAATCTATACGAAAAATATAGTGAAGCAGATTTCCAGATGGAACTTAGAAGATACGGGTATGGAATTAAAATAAGTGGGGAAAAGGACGGAGAAACTATAAAGGTTATAGGAGCTTTTCAAGCTCATTTTAGACCGGCTAGAGTAACAGGAAAAATGGATTTAGAGACCTTTGCAATCCTAAAAGCACTCAATAAGAAGTATGATTAAGGTGACGTGGGTTTTCAAGGTTTTTATTCGTGGAAAAAAAATGATAAATATGTTAAAATATGCAGATATTATAAGGAATTTAGAGGAGGATTAAGGGTTGATATGGGAATGAATAGATTGATAATAAATGGAATATTTTATGTGATACTTACAACTTTTTTTATTTTCTTATGGTTAAAAGAGAAAAAAGTAGTAGCACAGATAAGCGTTTATAGGGATAGATTTTCAGAATTTATAATAAAAAAGTTAAATATAAGATCTAAAGGTGTAAAAATAGGGGTGAAAAAAACCGTTAACTTCACCGAAGCCATAGGGTCGGCGTTAATCTTAGTACTTATAATTCAAAAATTTTATTTAGGAAATTTTTTAGTACCTACAGGATCTATGATTCCGACTATTGTTCCAAAGGATAGACTGTTTGGAAACATGGTGATCTATAAGTTTACCGAGCCTTCAAGGGAAGATATAATTGTATTCAAGGAACCTGTAGAGAATAAGGTTCTGTATACAAAGAGACTTATGGGGTTGCCCGGTGAAATTGTAGAGATCGATAATGAAAGGCTGGTAATAGATGGAATTCAAATAGATGACAGAAGATACTCTAATTTAGGAGAACTGAGATACAATCAATGGGTAGTTCCTAAAAAAGGAGATAAATTGACCATAGTTCCAATGGGAAATTATAGTGAAGAGTTTAAAGATAAAAATATAGATATAGCTAAAGTACAAAAATATCTACTGGATAAACCTGGGGCATTGAGTCAGGTATTGCCGGATGTAAATTTTTATATAAATGGTAAAAAAACAGGGATGATATTAGATTATATCCATGATGAAGAGATATTAAAAAAATTATTGGGTGGAGAAACAGTAGAAACTACTATATCTGAGGATTATTTCTTGGTATTGGGAGATAATACTGATGGAAGTTATGATGGCAGGATGTGGGGCTTTGTAGCACAACATAGGATTGAAGGGAAAGCTTTTGTAAGATTTTGGCCGTTGAATAGAATTGGGTTGTTAAAATAATTTTTAACAAAAATTATATATAAAGGAGTAGGGTAAAAAAATGACAGAGATAAGAGGAATAGAAGAGGATGACTTAATTCCCATTTTTGATATAGAGCAAGTTTCTTTTATGAATAGTTACAGGATCTCAACTTTGGCTGATATGTACAGTAAATCCTCTTATAGATTTCTCGGGATTTTTAATAGAAACAGGTTGGCAGGTTATATTATATTACTTGATAGTGTAGATGTATATGAAGTGATAAAAATAGCTATTTCTCCTAACTCTAGGGGGAAAGGACTGGGGAAAAAACTTCTCACTTCTGTTTTGAAAGATTTGGATAAAAACTTGATATTAGAGGTCAGAGTATCCAATGAGCCAGCGATCAACCTATATGAAGGTCTGGGATTTGAAAAGATTAATATTCGAAAGGGATATTATGAAGACACAGGGGAAGACGGTATAGTTTATTTATTTTCTAAATAAATAGAAAAAGGAAAGATTTCAAATTAGAGGTGGAATAATGGAATATAAATTTATAGAAGATAAAGACATAATAGAGTTTGCAGAAAAACATCTGCATCTTTCATATTCTACTGAAAAAGAGGTAGGAGAATTTTTTAAAGAATTAAAAAATATAAAGGGTATAAATTTTTTAGAATTTATAGGTGAGATGGAGATAGAATTAAAAAATAATAGAAAGCACGACACAATGAAATTTTTAAAGATCATAAGGGAATATAGAACCCCCATCATGAGTAAGGTTATGAATAAGGTGAAGGGATTGTCTAACTCTATAAAAAATAAGGGTTTGAAAGTTGAAGTCCCTAAAAATTTAGAGGGGGATACACTAACTTTAATCTGGACCATAAAATCTGAGGAAGATGTGGATAAAATGATAAGTCATCTGGAAAAAAAGAAAGAAGATATAAAAAGTTTAATAACTACCATAAAATGTGGTGGATAAAAATATATTAGGAGATGAAGAGAAGAATGATGAATGTGTATTCAAACCCGTTAGTAGAGAGATATGGATCTAAAGAGATGTTAGAAAACTTTTCACCGAATAAGAAATTTTCAAGTTGGAGAAGGCTTTGGATTGCTTTGGCAGAATCAGAGCAAGAATTAGGGCTGAATATAACCGATGAACAGATAGCAGAGATGAAAAAACATGTGAACGATATCAACTATGATGTGGCGGCTAAAAGAGAATTAGAGGTAAGACATGATGTAATGGCTCATGTATATGCATTTGGTATACAGGCACCGTCAGCTGCTCCAATTATCCATCTGGGAGCGACATCTGCTTATGTAGGAGATAACACAGATTTAATTCAAATAAAAGACGGGTACGAGATCTTAAAGAAAAAATTTATAAACGTGTTTAAAAATATGTCTGATTTCGCAATGGAATATAAAGATCTTCCCACTTTGGGATTTACACATTTCCAAGCTGCACAGCTTACTACAGTAGGAAAGAGAGCTACACTGTGGTTACAGAGTTTAATGTTAGATTTTGAAGAGCTGGAATTCAGAATGGAAAATATGAGATTCAGAGGAGTGAAGGGAACAACCGGAACTCAAGCTAGTTTCGAGGAGTTATTCGATGGAGATTATGATAAGGTAAAGCAGCTGGACATCATGGTTTCTAAAAAAATGGGATTTGACAGAAGATTTATGGTGACTGGCCAGACTTATGATAGAAAAATAGATTCAGAAACATTGAACTTATTATCTAATATAGCTCAAACAGCTCATAAATTAACTAACGATATTAGATTATTACAACATCTAAAAGAGATAGAGGAGCCGTTTGGAAAGAAGCAAATCGGATCATCTGCAATGGCATATAAGAGAAACCCAATGAGAAGCGAAAGAGTATCATCGTTGGCGAAATTTGTAATAGCTATGCAGCAGAGTACAGCTATGACAGCAGCAACTCAATGGTTTGAAAGAACATTGGATGACTCAGCAAACAAGAGATTAGCTGTACCGCAGGCATTTTTAGCAGTGGATTCAATGCTGGTTATCTTACAAAATATCTTTGACGGGATGGTAGTGTATCCAAAGATGATAGAAAAGAGGATCATGTCTGAGCTGCCATTTATGGCAACTGAATATATCATCATGGAAGGTGTAAAAAATGGCGGAGACAGGCAGGAGTTACATGAAAGAATAAGAGAACATTCTATGGAAGCTGGGAAGCGAGTTAAGGTAGAGGGGAAAGATAATGACCTCATCGAAAGAATCTTAGCTGATGATTACTTCAATATAGATAAGGAAAAGTTGGTGTTTATTTTAGAACCTAAAAACTTTATCGGGTTTGCTCCTCAACAAACAGTGGAATTTATAGAGGAAGAGATCAGCCCAATCATAAAAAAATATAAGCACTTACTTGGAATGGAAGCTGGCTTGAGAGTATAGTTGTGAAAAGAAATAAAAAAAACGAAAATAAAAAGAGAGAGCTTTATTTAGTAGCCTTTGTGCTGCTAGCTCTCTATTTTTCGTTGTTTGAGACTATAATCCCAAAACCCTTTCCATGGATGAAATTGGGGTTAGCTAACTTAGCTACGATAATAGTTTTGGTAAAATTTGGAAAGAAGATGGCTTTTGAGGTTTTGTTTTTAAGGATCTTCATTCAAGGGATGATGATCGGGACCCTATTTACCCCAGGATTTTTTATAAGTTTAATATCCGGGGTAATAAGTACAGGAGCCATGTGTTTATTATATAATTTCAAAAAAAACCTAAGTCTTGTGGCAATAAGTATTTTTTCGGCTCTGACTCATAATATAGTACAATTAATAGTGGTATACCTTCTCATATTTAGGAACACCGATATAATGGAAAGATCCATATTGATATTTGTCATGATATTTTTGGGAATAGGAGTAGGATCAGGAGGAGTAATAGGAGTTATAGCCAGCAGATTGAAGTTAAGAGAAGTAGGGAAAAATGAAAAATGAAAAATGAAAAAATTTGCGAGGGGAAAATCGCGAATTACCCGTATACTCAGGCGATCAGGAGGATATAAGATGAAAAAAAGAAAATATTTTGGAACGGATGGAATAAGAGGAGAGGCCAACAGGGAACTTACAGTGGATATAGCTATGAAATTAGGGTATGCCCTGGCTTATTATTTAAAGCAAAAAAATCCAAATAAAAAGAAGATAGATGTAGTGATAGGAAGTGACACGAGAATATCAGGATATATGTTAAGGTCAGCCCTAATGGCGGGACTATCTTCTATGGGTGTTGATATCACCTATGTAGGAGTATTGCCGACACCAGGGGTAGCATATCTTACTCAGGTGAAGTCAGCAGATGCAGGAATAATGATCTCAGCTTCTCATAATCCGGCTAAGGATAACGGAATAAAGATATTTAGAAGTAATGGTATGAAATTACCAGATGAGATAGAGTTAGAATTAGAGAGTTTAATGGATAACTATGAGAAAATCGCAAAGGAATGTGTGGCAGGAGATAAAGTCGGGAAGGTTCTGATGGAAGATGACAACTATTTTCTCTATAGAGATTATTTACTATCTACTGTAAAGGGAGATTTTTCAGGGATGAAGATAATCCTGGATTCAGCCAATGGAGCGGCATTTAAATTAGCCAGGTCAGTATTTTCCAGATTAGGAGCAGAGATAGTGTCTATAAATGACCTGCCTAATGGGACGAATATCAATGTAAAGTGTGGATCGACCCATCCGGAAATTTTAGCTAAAGTTGTAGTAGGATATAGTGCAGACCTGGGATTAGCCTATGATGGAGACGCTGACAGGCTAATGGCGGTAGATAAATTTGGAAATGTAATAGATGGAGATAAGATTATCTCTATATTAGCTTTAAATTTAAAAGAAAAAGATAAGTTAAATAATAATAAGGTAGTGACTACTGTCATGAGTAATATGGGATTTGAAAAATATTTAGAGGGAAAAGGAATTACTTTAGTGAGAGCTAATGTAGGAGATAGATATGTAATAGCCAAGATGAAGGAACAAGGACTGAACCTTGGTGGAGAGCAATCAGGACATATAATAATGTCAGATTATAACACCACAGGAGACGGAATTTTAGTATCTTTAAAATTAGTAGAAGCACTGCGTGATTGCGGTAAATCTATAGATGAATTGGTATCAGGTATAGTTAACTGGCCGCAAATTTTAATCAATGTAAGGGTAGAAAACTCTAAGAAAAATACTTGGAATCAGAATGATGCAATAAGAGAGATCATAAAGAAAAAGGGAAAAGAGATGGATGGATTGGGAAGAGTGCTCGTTAGAACTTCTGGAACGGAACCTCTGGTTAGAGTCATGGTAGAGGGGAAGGAAAAGGCTCAAGTAGATAATGTAGCAGAAGAGATAGCAAAAGTGGTAAAAAAAGAATTGGGGTAATCAGATAAAAAGAGGTTCTTTATAAGAATCTCTTTTTATCTAAAAATTACCTAAAAAATTATAAAAGAGAGGATGATGAGGGTGTATAAAAATTTTTCTAAAGTATACGATGTAATGATGGAATATGCAGATTATGATGGGTGGAAGGATATTATTGAAGAAAAAATTGAAAGGTATGGAGATTCACCTAAAACTATTGTAGATTTGGGGTGTGGGACAGGAGAAGTGCTTCTCAGATTAATTTCAGATTATGAGATGACAGGTGTTGATCTGTCTAAAGAGATGGTAGAAATAGCCAATAGAAAGGTAGAAACAGCATCATTTTATGTGCAGGATATGAGGGAATTAAAATTAGATAAAAAACATGATGTTGTCATCTCTCTTTTCGATACGGTAAATCATTTGATCTCCCTGGATGGGTTGAAGAAAACTTTTTCTAGTGTATGGGAAAATTTAAATGAAGATGGGCTATATATATTTGATGTAGTGACCAGAGAACTCATGGAGGAAATGTTCCCCGGGGGAAACTTTATAGATGACAGAGGAGATATAATGATTATCTGGGAACACGAGGAAGATCAGGAGGAAGGGGTAGATTATGTAGATACCACTTTTTTTGTGAAACAAAAAAATGGTATGTTTAAAAAGATAACAGAGGAGTACGTAAAGAAGATATTTACCGTAGATGAGATAATAAATACTGCCAAAGAGGTAGGATTCCAGGTGGTAGAGGTAGAAGAAAACTCTGAATTAGCAGGGGAAAGAATATTCTTTACGCTTAAAAAATAACTCTTCCTTCTTATAGAGATTTTATGATTGGTGTATAATCATTTCAAGTCGACCACTTGAAATAAAAAAAGACCTTTTTTCATAAAAACCGATATAATGTAGTTACGACAACAAACATTAAAGGAGTTAATTTATGAAAAAAGGATATAAACATTTTAGCATATATGA
>NZ_JBAHZY010000075.1:0-5155 GCF_037132775.1 Psychrilyobacter sp. | reverse complement strand
TCATATATGCTAAAATGTTTATATCCTTTTTTCATAAATTAACTCCTTTAATGTTTGTTGTCGTAACTACATTATATCGGTTTTTATGAAAAAAGGTCTTTTTTTATTTCAAGTGGTCGACTTGAAATGATTATACACCCTCCATAATCTTTCTGTACCCTTCAAGTGAAACATCTATCTATTTTTGTAGAAGGATTAATTACTTCAAAAGGAAAGCAGCTAACGAAGACCAAACACCATATTTAAGTAAAGTATATTGAGGTAAACAAAATTACAGACCATTTAAAAGTAAAGTAAAATTTTGTATGAATACTTTTAAAGTATCGCTTAAAAAATAGTCAATAAAAGTAATAAAAAGTATTTAATATTATGATATAATTGTCTCGAGGTGAATCTTATGAAACAAAATTTAATTTTAATAGGATTTATGGGAAGTGGAAAATCTACAGTTGGCAGAGAACTAGCTAAAGTTCTAGAGATGAACTTTGTAGACACGGACCATTATATAGAAAATAAAGAAAAAATGAATATAAAGGAAATATTTTCTCTGAAAGGAGAGGAATATTTTAGAGAAATTGAAGCTAAATATGTTAAAGAAATTTCAAAAATGAATAATACCGTTATCTCTACAGGTGGTGGTGTGGTAGCGTTTGATGCCAACATAAGACTTCTAAAAGAAAGTGGTTTTGTAATCTACTTAGACTGTACCATTGACTGTATATACAATAGAGTTTCTAGGAGAAATACTCGGCCTCTCCTAAATGATGTGGAGGATCTATATTCCCGTATTGTGGAGCTTTTAAACGAAAGACTAGACAATTATAAGAAATATATGGATAATAAAGTATATATTGATTCTAATACTAACATTTGGGATACTGTGGATAAAATAAAAAAATTGTATATTAAATTTGATTGAAAGCAATATGACGTTGCATTCAATTAGTCATAACATTTAATTTGTTGTTAAATTTTATAATTTTTTAGAGAAAAAAATAATAGGGGGCATAGTTATATGAACAGAAATTTTTTAATGAATCTTTTGGATACTTCTTCACCGTCTGGAATGGAAAAAGAGGTACAGCTTCTTTGGCTTGACTATATGAAAGAGTTTCCCATAAAATAGAGAGTGATAATGTAGGCAATGCATATGCAATTTTAAATCCAGAAGCAGATTTTAAAATAATGATAGCAGCTCATGGGGATGAGATCGGATTTATGGTGAAAAGAATCGATTCTAACGGTTTTATTTTCTTAGAAAAACTAGGGGGGCAGCCCAAAAGTCGCTGTAGGAATGAAGATAAAGTTTCTAGGTGAAAAAGAAACAATCGGAGTTGTTGGAGCTAATGCTGAACATCATGGTGGAGTGAAGGAAAGTCTTACTATGGATGATATCTATGTAGATTGTGGCTTCAAAGATAAAGAATCAGCAGTAAAATTTTTAAATATCGGAGATATGGCAGTCTATAAAAGAGAAACTGAGATCTTACAGGAAAATAGGATCGCCGGAAAAGCCTTGGATAACAAAACCGGAAGTTTTATTATAGCTGAAGTTATGAGAAACCTCGCTGAGGAAAATCTTGGGATAGGAATTTATGCAGTCAACACAAGTACTGAGGAAACCAATCAGGGAGGAGCTTATTTTGCCGGTTCAAAAATCAAGCCAGATATGGCTATAATTTGTGATGTTACATTTGCCACTGATTATCCTGGGGTAGATACCCATGCCAATGGAGAATTTTCATTAGAGGGTGGCCCTGTCTTGGCAAAAGGTGCTCCTATAAATCTAAAAATCAATGCAGAATTAGAAAAATCAGCTAAAGCATTAGATATAAACTTACAGTATGAATTGACTCCTAGAAGCACTGGAACAGATGCTGACACTATAAAATATACCGGTAAAGGGGTTCCTGTAGCTTTGGTTTCTCTGCCAATTAGATATATGCATTCCCCTGTGGAAACGGCTAGTTTTTACGATATTGAAGATGAAATAAATCTACTTACTCATTTTATCCTCAATTTAGATCCTAAAATTAATTTAAACCCAATTGAGGGATAGAAGGTTAAAAGACTATAGAATCCAAAAAAACAATTGATTTTTTTGGGATTCTATAGTACAATTATAAAAGTAAATTAAACAGAGAAAAAATATTTTCTGTTAAAAAAAATTATTATAGGCGATAAATCAAAACATCCGTTTTTTTTTTCGTCTTTTTTTTATGTGTTGAATCTATTATTTTAGGAGGAGTTATATGAAACAAACTAAGTATATTTTTGTTACCGGTGGTGTAGTATCATCTTTAGGAAAAGGAATTGTAGCGGCGTCTTTAGGTAGACTTTTAGAAGAAAGAGGTCATTCGGTTACTATTCAAAAATTTGATCCATATATCAATGTAGATCCAGGAACAATGAATCCATATGAGCATGGTGAGGTATTTGTAACTGACGATGGAGCAGAAACAGACTTAGACTTAGGTCATTATGAAAGATTTATCGACCAAAATTTGACTAAATACAGTAGTGTTACTACTGGTAGAATCTATCAAGCTGTAATCAATAAGGAAAGAAAGGGAGAATACTTAGGTAAAACTGTACAAGTTATTCCCCATATCACAAATGAGATCAAATCAAGAATTGAGATTGTAGGTAAGGAAGTAAACTCTGATTTCGTAATTACTGAAATTGGTGGAACTGTAGGAGATATCGAATCTACACCATTTTTAGAAGCTATCAGACAATTTAGATATGATGTAGGAAGAGAAAATGTACTGTATGTTCATTGTGCATTGGTACCTTACTTAAAAGCAGCTGGAGAATTAAAATCAAAACCTGCTCAGCATTCAGTGAAACAACTTATGACCCTAGGAATTAGACCAAACATACTAGTGTGTAGAACCGAGCATACTCTCCCAGATTCATTGAAAGAAAAATTATCATTATTCTGCGATCTAGATCTGGATGCTGTAATCGAGTGTATAGATGCTCCTACAATATATGAAGTTCCTCTAAATTTAGAAGAGAATGGATTAGCAGATGTAGTTTGTAAACAATTAGGAGTGCCTAATGAAAAGCCTCCTCTTACAGAATGGAGAGCAATGGTAGATAAGATCAAAAATCCTTCTAAGAAGCTTAAGATAGCTGTAGTTGGAAAATATGTAGAATTAAAAGATGCATATATCTCTATAGATGAATCTATAAAGCATGCAGGATATCATCAGGATATCCAAGCTGAAGTAACTTATCTTCAAGCTGAAAATTTAGACTTAAAAGATTTAAAAGGCTTTGACGGAATCTTAGTTCCAGGTGGATTTGGAGATCGTGGAGTAGAAGGTAAGATAGCTGCAATAAAATATGCTAGAGAAAATAAGATCCCTTTCTTAGGAATATGTCTTGGAATGCAGTCAGCAGTTATTGAGTATGCTAGATCTATCATGGGATGGAAAGATGCTCATTCAGCAGAATTTGACTCAAATACTCCTCATCCAGTAATAGATATCATGCCTGATCAAAAAGGTGTAGAGATGGGTGGAACTATGAGATTAGGACTATACCCTTGTAAATTAAAAGATGGAACTTTAGCTCGTGAATTATATGGGGAAGAGTTAATCTATGAAAGACATAGACATAGATTTGAATTTAACAACGAATTTAAAGAAGAGATGGAAAAAGCTGGACTTATCATCTCAGGAGCTTCTCCAGATGGAAGATTAGCTGAAATTGTAGAGCTTAAGGATCATCCTTACTTTATTGCTGGGCAATTCCATCCAGAATTCAAAACAAGACCTAATAGACCACATCCATTATTTAGTGGATTAATCACAGCAGCATTTAATAGAACAGAAAAATAAAAGTATTTGGCTGGGATATCTCAGCCAAATTTTTGTCTAAAAATAAAAGATTAAAACTTATTAGCATAATTGTGTTAAAATAATGTTAATTAGTGTTAAAGAAGGAGAAAATAATTATGAGAGATAGAATGATGGCCCTAGGGTTATATATCAATAAAAGATTGGGTAAAACTATAAATTTTAAACAGATAAAAGGAGATCCTATCTATAGGGGTGTTTTATTCACCTGCATGAATGATGACTATTTAGTCAGTAATAAAAAATCTGAAGTCATCAGTACCATAGTCACTATGAGTAGGAGGAAAGCAGAAGATTATCCTCAAAAGATGGTGAAAAGATATACCCACACAAAATTTAAAAAAGTAAGAGAAAGAAAACCTGTGGAATTTAAAGTTAAAGGAAGAAGTTATTTTATAATTAAGATGTAATATTTAGGAGGACTTTCCGTCTTCCTTTTTTATTGCTTCTTTAGATAAAATTGGTGACTTTTTTTCAGGATTTCCCACTTTAATATTTTATATTTATATGATAAGCTTTAATCTAAAGGTAGGCTTCGAGGAGGGAATATGAAAAAAACAAATGCTATGAGAATCTTGGATAAAAATAAAATTCCATATGTGATCAATGAATATGAATACGATGAGTCCGATCTCAGTGCTGTGGCTATGGCAGAAAAAACTAAGGTTAATATTGATAGAATTTTTAAAACTTTAGTTCTTTTTGGAGATAAAACTGGTTATTTAGTAGCTTGCATCTCAGGAAAAACAGAATTAGACCTAAAAAAAATAGCTAAAATCAGTAAAAATAAGAAGGTTGAGATGATTCATATGAAAGACCTTCTAAAGATAACAGGATATATAAGAGGTGGATGTTCTCCCCTAGGTATGAAAAAAACTTTTCCTAGCTATATTGGAAATTCTTGTTTAAATTTTGAAACTATTTTTATTAGCGGAGGAAAAAGAGGGATGCAGATAGAGATCGGCCCAAAAGATTTAATTAAAATTTTGGATATTCATATAGACAATATATCCATAAATTCCTAACTGACATTTTTTTAAAATCACGAGTCTTTCCTTGAAATAAATAGAGTTTTTTCTAACTAGCTCTATTTATTTCATCGTATTTCATAAATCTTTCACACTGTTTTTTCCTATCGTAACCTAACATTTATAATGGTCGTATAAATTCATACAAAGAGTGTTTAACCTTAAGCAAAAAAATAGGGTATAATTTAAGAAAACAATATGGGGGATTTTGATTATGAATACACGAAAAACTTACTCTTCTAAGTTTAAATTTAAGATCGT
>NZ_JBAHZY010000074.1:0-14432 GCF_037132775.1 Psychrilyobacter sp. | reverse complement strand
AAACGATCTTAAATTTAAACTTAGAAGAGTAAGTTTTTCGTGTATTCATAATCAAAATCCCCCATATTGTTTTCTTAAATTATACTCTATTTTTTTGCTTAAGGTTAAACACTCTTTGTATGAATTTATACGACCATTATAAAGATTTAAATTTAACTCATCTAAAATAGTGTCCACTAAATTACTTTTTATATAAGCTTCTCTTATTATAAGAATCCTCTGTATCTACAAATTCACAGGTGTCATTCCATCTAGACCAATCAATATTGAGTCTTTCTAAGTTTGAATATGAACTATTAAATTCATTGTTTATCAATTTATATACAGATTTAGATATTCCAATTTCTATCTGTTCATAGTCTTTTTCTATTGATTTTTTTAAATTAATAAAAATTAAGAGAAAAACTATGGCACTAGAAATTGTTACTATAAATAAACTTTTTGTTCTTAACATTATTTTTAACTCCTTTTGAACAATTTATTCAACTTGATTTTAACAATATATTTAGTGGCAGAAGAGAAACCTCTTAATTTATTAAAAAATTAAAATTAGTACATTAAAATCAAATCGTATCAATTACTATAGCATAAAAAACATCTTTTGATAATATTTGTTATTGTGAAGTAAAAGAGGATTGAAATATTCCTAGGATGAATACAATGAATGGAATGATATATATAAGATGAATAAAATGAATTATCTTTTTTTGTGAAAAAGAAGTAAACTATAGTGTAATATGGAAACAGGATGAATATAATAAATTCTTAAATCTATTATATCTGTATGTTAGTTTAACACTTTGGTTTATATAAAAGGGGAAAGGTGATAAAAATGAAAAAAAGTTTAGTAGCAGATATAACATTATTATTGGTATCGATTGTATGGGGATCAGGCTTTGTAGCTACCAAAATTCTATTGGATGCAGGGATATCTCCATTTTACATGATGGGGTTCAGATTTTTAATAGCAGGAGTATCTCTAGGGGTAATCTTTTTTAAGAGAATAAAGAAGATGAAAAAGGAAGATATATTGGGAGGCTTTTTAGTAGGAATCTTATTGTACTTGGCATTTGGAGCACAGACTGTAGGATTACAGTATACAACACCATCTAAAAATGCTTTTTTAACAGGAGTAAATGTAGTAGTCGTTCCATTTTTATATTGGGTAGTTACCAAGAAAAGACCTGATAAATATGCTTTTATAGCAGTAGGAATTTGTTTTTTAGGAACAGCATTTTTATCTATAGGAAATAATATGAATTTTGGATATGGGGAATTTCTATCTTTGGTGTGTGCATTTATATTTGCAGGGCATATAGTATCAAATGGTCATTATGTAGGCAAAACAGGACCTTTCATTCTTTGTTTTTTACAGATGGTCTTTGCATCAATCTTCTCTTTTATAACGGCGTTTAGCGTAGAGACACTACCGCCTGTGATACCTAACCAGACTTGGTTAGCTATACTTTATGTGGGGATAGTTACAACAATGCTTGCATTTTTTCTTCAAACATGGGCTCAAGCTCATACCACATCTACAAAGACAGCAATAATATTATCTACAGAAGCAGTTTTTGGAACCTTATTTTCAGTAGTTTTATTGGGAGAGTTATTAACTATAAATATGATTATTGGAGGTATTGCTATATTCATAGCAATAATAACTGCAGAAACAAAATGGAATTTTTTGAAATTTAAGAAGAAAACAGTTAAGATATAAGAAAGAAAAAAGAGTAGCTTAAGCTACTCTTTTTTAATCTATTTCCTTTGAAATAGAAAGATAGATGAAGATAAGAAAATAGGGGGAGCTAAGATGTTTAAATTAGTGTCAAATTATACTCCTACAGGAGATCAGCCAAGTGCTATAAAAACTCTAGTAGAGGGATTAAATAATAACTATAAGGATCAGACATTATTAGGAGTAACAGGGTCTGGAAAAACTTTTACCATAGCCAATGTAATAGAAAAAACCAATAGACCTGCTCTCATTATGGCTCCTAATAAAACTCTGGCAGCACAACTATATTCAGAGTATAAAAAATTTTTTCCTGAGAATGCAGTGGAATATTTTGTTTCTTACTATGATTATTATCAACCAGAGGCTTATATTCCCTCTACAGACACGTTTATAGACAAAGACTCATCTATAAACGACGAGATAGATAAAATGCGTCATTCGGCAACTGCGGCGCTTTTAACGAGGAAAGATGTCATAGTAGTAGCCTCTGTATCAGCCATCTATGGTTTAGGGTCTCCTGAAACATATAAAAAGATGACTCTAGCTATCGATCTTAAGAGTGGTATGAGCAGAGATGAAGTCATGAAAAAATTAATCTATTTAAGATATGAAAGAAATGATATAGCATTTGAAAGGGGAAAATTTAGAGTCAAGGGAGATATTATAGATATCTACCCCGTTTATCAAGAAAGTGGATACAGGCTAGAATATTGGGGAGATGAACTGGAAAGTATCTCTGAAATAAATACCCTAACAAGTCAGAGTATAAAAAGAAATCTTGAGAGGATAATGATCATGCCGGCTACTCACTATCTGACAGAGGGAGACAGACTAGAGGAGATCATGGAGGAGATAAAAGGAGATCTAGAAATTCAGGTAAAAAAATTTGAAAGATCAGGGAAGCTCCTAGAAGCACAGAGGATAAGGCAGAGAACGGAGTATGATCTCGAGATGATAAAGGAGATAGGCTACTGTAAGGGGATAGAAAACTATTCTAGGTATCTATCGGGGAAAAAAGAGGGAGAAAAACCCCATACTTTATTAGAATACTTTCCAGATAATTTTTTGATCTTTATGGATGAATCCCATATAGGATTATCTCAAATTGGTGGGATGTATAAAGGAGACAGATCAAGAAAGACAACTTTAGTAGAGAATGGATTTAGACTGCCATCTGCTTTAGATAATAGACCCTTGAAATTTGAAGAGTTCAGAGAAGTAGGAGGGCAGATGATTTTTGTATCGGCTACTCCTGGAAATTTTGAATTAGAAAATAGTATGGCAATTGCAGAACAATTGGTTCGACCTACAGGTATAATAGAACCTAGGGTAACAATAAAGCCAATTAAAAATCAAGTGGATGACCTCTTAGAAGAAATCCGAATCCGAGTAGAAAAAAAGCAATGTGTTCTAGTGACCACACTGACGAAAAAGATGGCAGAAGAGCTGACAGAATATTATCTTGATCTGGGAGTGAAGGTGAAATATATGCATTCTGGGATAGACACATTGGAAAGGATTGAGATAATTCGAGGTCTTCGAAAAAAGGAATTTGATGTATTGATAGGAATAAATCTATTACGGGAAGGGTTAGATATTCCAGAGGTATCCTTGGTAGCTATATTAGAAGCAGATAAGGAAGGTTTTTTAAGAAGCCGGAGGTCACTGATACAGACAATGGGTAGAGCTGCTAGAAATATAGATGGAGAAGCAATCTTATATGCAGATATTATGACAAAATCTATGGCGGAAGCCATCTCAGAAACAGATAGAAGAAGGGAAAAACAGATAGAATATAATATAACTAATAATATAGATCCTAGAACCACTATAAATGAGATCTCTGAAGATCTACTCAACCTAGATTATGGTTTAGATATGGATGAAATAAACGAAGAAACAATGATATATAGTTCTAAAAAGGATATAATAGAGCAGATAGGAAGATTAAAAGTAGAGATAAGAATATTAGCTGGAGAATTAGATTTTGAAGGAGCTATAAAAAAAAGAGATGAGATGTTAAAATTAGATAAATTATTATTGGAAATATAGGCTATTAGGGGGAAATTATGAAAAATATAAAAGTAGACAGGTTTTTAAAAAAATATGATAAGATGCTACCCGTCTATAAGGAGATGGTAGAGGTCATACAGGAGATCTTTGAGAATGAGATTGAGAATAAAAATTATCGACTTCAAAGTACAAATTTTAGGATAAAAACCAAGGGAAGTTTGAGTAAAAAAATACATGATAAGGGAAGAAAATATCAAAGGTTGTCTGACATTACCGATGTTATAGGATTCAGAGTAGTTACCTTCATGGAAGATCAAGTAGACATAACAGCTGAAAAAATAAAAGATTTTTTTGTGATAGATGAAAAAAATACTATCGACAAAAGAAAAGCAATCGATCCTAGATCGTTTGGATATATGTCCCTCCACTACGTGGTGTCATTTCCACTGGAAGAAAAGTATAAAAATTTTAGAGGGATAAGGTTTGAAATTCAGATAAGGAGTCTGCTACAGCATACTTGGGCTACCATAGAACATGATTTGGGATATAAAAGCAGTGTAGGAATCCCGGATGAACTGATAAGAAGTTTCTCTAGAGTTGCAAGTTTACTGGAGTTAGCCGATAAGGAATTTGTAAATATAAAGCAGGATCTTATAAGGTATGAGGAAAAAGTGCATGATTCCATAAAGATGGGAGGGAATATGCCTAGTGACAGTCCTTTAAATAATATAACTATTAGATATTTTATGGAAAATAATATTATCTTGAAAAACCTTTTTAGAGATATTTTAAAAGAACTTAATTTAAAGGAGGAAACCAGGGAGGAAGCCCCTGTAGAGATAATAAGATTATTGAATTATTTCAAACTAAAAAAGACAGGGGATTTAGAAACTATACTGCAGACTAAAAAAAAAGAAATAATTTTTGTATTCGGTAAATTGGTTTTGGAAACAGGTGAATATACCATGGAGAAGAGAGGTGTCTTTTATTCTATGGCATATGTGCTACTTGGAGGAGAGCCTCTCAGTGAGAAGTTAAAATTTTTAGAGATGTTTAAGATATTGACCGATGATGAAAGAAAAGGAATGGCTGAGATGATGGAGAAATACCATCTAGAATATAAAAAAAAATCAAAGAAGCCCACCAAATATTCTTTAAAGAATATTATTTTTAGAACTAAAAAGGGGACTAAATGAGAAAAATAGACTATTATGGGGAATTTTTAGAGAAACTAAGTGAGTTCTTAGGAGTACAATTACAGATAAAAGCTCACGGTAATCATGTGGAATTTATACCGGAGTTTAATTCCAAATTTATTAAGAAAACTTTGGAACATATAGGTGAGATTTTTGAGGTTTTAGATATAATCTTAGAGGAATACTATGAGAATAATAATAATATTTACTTCACCGATCTAATAGAGGAACTTTCTCAAAAATTAATAGGTCATATGGTAAAGGAAAAATTGGTAGTTACAAATGAACAGATGAATTTTATGAATACCATAAAGAGGATCTGTAATGAAACTTATGAAAGTGAGAACTCAAATTTAAATATATTACTTTTTAAAAACAGAAAAATTATCCCTGAAGAATTAAAAAAAATGGGACTAGATTTTCTTCCTTTTGATACGCCTAAAAAAATAGAGGAGATATTCAGAGAAAAATTATCCCTAAAGATGTTAAATGGAGATAATTTAGTGTTGATCATAGGTAGTGACTTTAGAGGTTATGGACTGGGTGTAAATGATGAAAAACACAAAGTATTTAAGGAAAGGATGCTGGTTAAATTGAGGAGCCAAAATAATGAGCATTTAATCTCATTTATATCTTTGTTATCTAAAAATGTTTTAAATTATATTGATAAGGATAGTATAGATGTAGAAGTTAAGGCTGGATTTAAATTGAGTGAGGAGAAAATAAAAAAACTGGTTAAATATTCCAATGAAAAGATGATGTCATCGGAAGTTTTTTTTAATAGCTATAACAAAGAAAAAAGAGATATGTTCCCATATATATACATGGAAATTAAAGATAAAGAATTAAAGTTATATTTGCAGAATTCTACAGATAACTACCTTTCATACAGGAGTGGAAAATGGAAGTTAAAATCTTTTCATATTTTAAAATTTTTGATTATAGAAAAATTTTATATGGATTCTTTTGTATTTCACCTTTTTAATGATAAAATAGAGAAAAAAGATATAATTAAAAACATTATAATAAATGTAGACGTTTTGGTCTGTCTTATTAAAAACCTCCTGGAAGAAGGTAAGGGAGGACTCTTTATAATCTTAGAGAGAACTGTAAAAGACAGACAGATGGAAAAAATATTTATAGATGGAAACGAAGACAAGAGTATATATAAGAGAACAGTTTTAAAGGATGGAAAAAATACCCGAATAAAAAATCATAATTTTGAATATTTGAAACTAATATCTAAGGTAGATGGAGCTGTGACCCTAGACAATGAATTTAATCTTTTATCATTTGGCAGATTGGTGAAATTAGATATGAATGGAAGCAAAGAGAAGGTCGAAGGAGCCAGAACAGCTGCTGCAATAAGTGGGTCTAGATATGGTTTAGCTATAAAAGTATCTGAAGATAAAAAAACAACTGTTTGGGAAGATGGGATAAAGATATTGGAGATATGATTTGTCTCTTTACTTTTGATGACCATAAAACAGATATCCATAGATGTGAGAGGGTAAAGAGGAGAAATATATGAAGGATAGGATATTTACAGTAAGTCAAATGAATAAGATGGTAAAGGAATATTTAGAGGGAAATGACAGTTTTAATAATTTTTTTCTTAAAGGGGAGATCTCGGGGATAAATTACTATAAGAGCGGACATCTGTATTTTACCATGAAAGACAGTAAGGCCAGTGTAAAATGCGTATCGTTTAGATATAAATTTAAAAATATCCCAGAGGATTTAAAAGAGGGCGATAAGATAAAATTGTTTGGGAAGGTGACTCTCTATGAAGCCAGTGGGAACTATCAAATATTGGTAGCTCATGTGGAAAAAGAGGGAAGTCTAGGGAAACTATTTGAGGAGTTAGAAAGAACCAAAAGAGAGCTAGCCAAAGATGGTTATTTTGATACAAAATACAAATTACCTATTCCAAAACTACCTCAAAATATAGGGATAGTAACCTCGGGTACAGGGGCTGCAGTAAAAGATATAATAAAGACAGCCAAACTTAGATATGAAAATATAAATATCTATGTCTATCCCGCCAAGGTTCAGGGGATAGGATCTGAAGATGAGATTATAAAGGGAATAAAAATATTAGACGAGATGGAGGAAATAGACCTTATCATAGCAGGACGGGGTGGCGGAAGTGTGGAAGACCTTTGGTCATTCAATAAAAAAAAGGTGGCTCTTGCGTACTTTAACACTAAAACTCCTATTGTTTCAGCTGTAGGTCACGAGATAGATAATCTTTTGACCGATTTGACCGCAGATCTGCGAGCTTCTACTCCTACCCATGCAGCAGAATTAGTAGTTCCTAGAAAAGATCTGCTCATTGAAAAATTGGAGGATAGAAGGAGGAAACTAAATAACAACCTACTGACCAACCTTAGGGAAAAAAAGGAAAAATTAAAAACTTTGAGAAATAGCTATATCCTGAGAAGTTATCTAGAGACTGTTGTAGAGAAGAACAATCTTTTGATGGACAGGGAAGACAGGTTGAAAAAAGTTATTTCAAGTAGTTTAATCCGAAAAAAACATCTATTAGAAGTGAGGATGGAAAAATTAAGATCATTGAATCCAGAGGGAATATTGAAGAGGGGATACACCATAACTAAAGCAGGAGATAAGGTCATAAGGAGTGCAGGAGAGTTAGAAAAAGGTGAAAAAATAGAGATTATCTATCACGACGGTAGAGTAATCAGCAGAGTAGAGGAGATGAATAGATGAAAAAAATATTGATGATATTATTTGTTGGGATAGTATCAATAGGATATGCAGAGGTTCAGGGTAGGTTTAGAACAGAGGATATTTATAAGATGGCAGATGACGGAAATACAACCTATGAAGAGTATATGAATGCAGGAGAAAACTCTTATTTAGAGGGGAATTACGGCGACTCATTGGATTTTTACTTGAGGGCCTTTAAGGTGGAAAAAGATGATATAGAATCTCTTGGAGGGATAGCTAGATCATATGAGGGCCTAAACCAGACAGATAAAGCCCTGGGAGTATATAGAAAAATTTTAAAATTAAATTCTACAGATACTAAAGCATTGCAAAAAAAACTGACCTTAGATAAAAAAAATGTCTCTAAGTGGAATTATGATAAAAAAGAGGAATATTTTGAGGAGTTTGAAACTTACTTAAAAAAAACTAATTATACAAATAGCGAGGATATTTATATCTTGGGAAGTATATATATGAATGATAAATCTTTTAAAAGAGCTTATACTATATTTAAAAGAGATGAAAGGGGAGATTATAGAAATTATTTCGGTGCAGCTACAACTGCTAGATTTTTAGGAAAATATGATACCGCTATTATATTTTATAAGGAACTTTTATCTGAAAAACCAGGTTTTTACAGAGGATATCTAGGATTAGGAATCTCCTATCAAATGAAAGGAGAGTATGAAAGAGCCATAGAAAATATGGAGAAATATCTTATGTACCAGGAGGATGAAAATGTCTATATAGCCATGGCAAATATCTATATGGCAGAGGATAGATACAGTAGTGCTAAAGATATTTTGGAAAAAGCACAGGCTAAATTTCCTGATTCTAAGAAAATAAGAAAAAATTTAGGCGATATATACAGTAAGTTAGGAAGAAATTAATAAACTAAAATTAAAATAAAAAATGTCTTGAATTAGGTTTAGAGTGAAAACTGTCATGGAGGTGAGAATTTTGGATTCTTGGTATAAATTGAGAGTAGCAGGAGTAAGGGATAGCATAATAATTAAGTTGATGAATTTATGTGAAGAATTTGAAGAAATCTTCCTCCATGACAGGGTATTTTATAGTGAATTTATGAGGCTAAAAGATGAAGATATTAGTAAAATTTTAAATTCTTATAAAATTAACCTTGATTTTTATAGGGAAAAGATGCTAAATTTAAATATTGAAACAATTTCTATAAAGGAGAAAGAGTATCCATTATATTTAAAAAACATCTCCCATCCACCGGTATTTCTATATATGAAGGGAAAGATGACTTTTTATGAAAAAAATATAGGAGTAGTTGGAACACGGAAGATGACCAGTTATGGGGAGTCTGCATGTAAGGGCTTAGTAGGAGATTTAGTAAGAGCAGGAGTAACTATAACCAGTGGATTAGCAACGGGAGTAGATGTAACAGCTCATAAAAGGGCCTTAAACCTAGGTGGGAATACAATAGCGGTTGTAGGAAGCGGATTAGATGTTGTCTACCCTCCTGAAAATAAATATGAATGGGAAAGAATAACAAAAGAGGGGACACTTATAAGCGAATATCCATTGGGTACTCCTCCAGACAGATATAATTTTCCTAGAAGAAACAGGATAATAGTCGGTTTGACCAGAGGAGTGGCAGTGATAGAAAGTTATAAAAAGGGAGGCAGCCTGATAACTGCTAAACTGGCTTTGGAAGAAAATAGGGATGTTTTTATTATTCCGGGATTTCCAAACTATCCGTCCTTTGAGGGGAACAATAACCTCATAAAAGACTCCTACGGTAAGCTGGTTACCAGTGGAAAAGATATATTAGAAGAGTATGGATGGACTGGAGAAAATGAAATTAATATCAACGTAGACATAGGTGCAGAAGAGGGAAAAATCTACAGTGCACTGGTTGTAGAAAAAAGTTTAGATGAACTGATGACAGAAACCAAAATTTCCATAGGTAAACTTTTGGGGTTATTAACAAATTTAGAATTAAAAAAACTTGTGAGAGCTATTGCAGGTGGCAAGTATAGAAGAGTGTAGTAAAGACAAAATATTGGAGTGATAGAAGTGGCTAAAAAAAATCTAGTTATAGTAGAATCCCCGGCAAAGGCAAACACTATAAAAAAAATACTAGGACGTAATTATGAGGTTACAGCCTCATATGGACATATAAGAGACCTTCCCAAAACAAAAATGGGGATAGATATAGAAAATGAGTTTACACCATCTTATTCAACAATAAAGGGTAAGGGTGAAATAACTAAAACTTTGAGAGCCATGGCAAAAAAAGCAGATAAAGTCTATCTAGCAGCCGACCCGGATAGGGAAGGGGAAGCTATAGCTTGGCATATAGCTCATATATTAAAACTAGATCCAAAGGAAAAAAACAGGATAGAATTTAATGAGATAACAAAAACTGCAATAAGAGAAGCAGTAAAGAATCCTAGAATTATAGATCAAGATAGGGTCGATGCACAACAAGCAAGGAGATTATTAGATAGAATAGTAGGGTATTCTATCAGTCCATATCTATGGCAATTAATATCTTCTAATACCAGTGCAGGAAGGGTGCAATCGGTATCGTTAAAATTAATTTGTGACTTAGAAGATGAGATAAAGGCATTTATTCCTCAAAAATATTGGGAAGTAAGTGGAAATTTCAGTGATAATATAGATCTAAATCTGTATAAATCAGGGGATGACAGAGGAATAAAAATGTGGGATGAGGAAAAGATGGAGGAGTTAAAAAAATCTCTAGAAGTAAATCCTATTTTTGAAGTAACCAGTACCGAGATAGCTAAGAAAACTAAGAAACCACCCTTACCATTAAAAACAAGTACATTACAACAATTGGCTTCATCATACTTAGGTTTTTCAGCTTCAAAAACTATGAGAGTAGCCCAGAGCTTATATGAAGGGCTAAAGATAGATGGAACTCAAAAAGGTCTGATTACCTATATGAGAACTGACTCTACTAGAATATCCGAGGAAGCTCAAGGGCAGGCTAAGGAATTTATTATAGATAAATATGGTGAAGAATATATAGGAAAGGAAAAGCAGAAAAAAACAGATGAGAAGAAGAAAATACAGGATGCCCATGAGGCAGTAAGACCTACCTATATAGATTTAGAACCGGATAATATTGAAGAATACCTAAATTCTGATCAATACAGATTATATAAGTTGATTTGGGAAAGATTTATAATCTCCCAGCTAGCTCCTATGGAATATGACCAGTTTACCTTGATAAGTAAATATGATAAATATCAGTTTAGAGGGATAGTAAATAAGGTAACCTTTGATGGATACTATAAGGTATTCAAAGAGGAAGATGAGATAAAAACAGCTGATTTCCCTACGATTAAAGAGGGAGATAGGTTAACCTTAGGAAAATTAAATATAAAGGCAGATGAGACTAAACCTTCTAAAAGATTTACCGAATCTTCATTGGTAAGAAAGTTGGAAGCTGACGGTATTGGAAGACCATCTACCTATGCATCCATCATAGAAACTTTAAAGAAGAGGGAATATGTCGAGGTCATGGGGAAATCATTTTTACCTACTAAGTTAGGTCATGATGTAGAAAAGATATTAAATAAATATTTCCCAAGAATATTGGGAGTAGAGTTTACATCTAGTATGGAAGATGCCTTAGATTCCATCGAAGAAGGAGAGATGAAGTGGACCAATGTCTTGAAAGAATTTTATGTAGATTTTAAAAAAGCATTGGATAATTTTGATAAAGAAGTGGAAAAGATTACCAATAGAAGGATTGAATCTGATGTACCATGTCCAGTGGATGGCTGTACAGGGAAGATGCTCCTGAAAACAGGTAGATTTGGTAAGTATTTAGAGTGTGAACACTTTGAAACTTGTAGTGGAAGGATTCCGCTAAAAACAGTGGATATTGATGAGCATGAGTTAGAAGATGGGCATATCTTTATCAATGAGGTAGTACAGAAGAGGGAAAGAATTAAAAAAGGTATACCAACGGATATAGTGATAAAAGGTGTCAGATATAATCTGAAAAAAGGAAGATTCGGTGAATATCTAGAGAGTGAAAATTATGAAACGGATAACAAAAGACTACCATTATCTAGTACGGTTATAGGTGTTCTAAGAGATGGAAGTATAGAGATAGATGTAGAAATGATCGCTTTAAAGGAAAGATTGTTAGAGATGAACGAGTATTTTGAAGAAAAAGATACTGATATGAAAACGGAAGACGGAACTATGATGATTTTAAAAAAAGGAAGGTATGGAGAATATCTAGAGAGTGAAAACTTTGCTGTGGATGATATCAGAATTCCTCTGCCAACCAGTATAAAAAAGCTAGTAAAAGAAGGTCAGTTAGAGGAAAAAGATGGAGTTATAATAATTAAATATCTTTTAGATGAGATAAAAGTTGTAGAAGATAAACTTATATCTGAAGCAGGAGTCTGTGAAAAATGTGGTAGCAAGTTTGAGATAAAGGCAAGTAGAAGGGGTAAATTTCTGGCGTGCAGTAACTATCCAACTTGTAAAAACACAAGAAAGATATTAAAAGATAAGGAAACAGGGGAACTATCAGTAGCTCCTCCTACAGTAAAAAAAGTTGTAGCAAAAAAAGCATCTGCAAAAAAAACGCCTGAAAAAAAACGCCAGCTAAAAAGGCTGTAGTAAAAAAGCACTTGTAAAGAAGAAGGCAGCAGTAAAAAAAGAAAAAGAAGAAAAGTAAGATCACTAGATCTCCCATTAAAATAATGGGAGATTTTTTTGCATTCACATAAATTTCATTTTTTAGGAGTAGGATTAAATAAAAAAGAAAGATATATATAATGCTTTTAAAAGGAAATTAAACAGAGTTGAATAATAACGTTATTATATATCATTTTATTTGGAGGGAGAATAAGGGCGGTTTAATATGGTTCGATTTATAAATTTTCACGGGGAAATAAAAAGTTTTTATGGAGAACATTATCATACTTTTGAAGAAATAGAAGTAGTGGGCCTGGAGGAAAAAGTATACATATTAAAAATTGGAGAAGTAATTCATTATATTAGGAAAGATGTTTATGAAAAATTGCAAAGGATACAGGCTTTCAAAGAAAGTGAGGGAGAATCATGTGAACATTGATGGATTTTTTTAAAATTATAAAAAAAAAGAGATGTATTTCCACAACAGTGGAAATATATCTCTTTTGAAATAACCTTATCTCTTTGAGAATTGAGGTGATTTTCTTGCTTTTTTCTTTCCGAATTTCTTTCTTTCAACCATTCTTGAGTCTCTAGTTAAGAATCCAGCTTCTCTTAAAACAGCTTTTAAAGTTTCATCAGCCATTAATAATGCTCTAGAAAGACCATGTCTGATAGCTCCTGCTTGACCAGTAGTTCCTCCACCATTTACGTTTACTTTAACTCCAAATTTCTCAGTAGTTTCAGTTAAAACTAAAGGTTGGTTTACGATATCCCCTAAGATTGCTCTTCCGAAATATACGCTCATTTCTTTTCCATTTATAGTAACACCTGTTTCACCAGGTACTAAGATTACTCTTGCTACTGAAGTTTTTCTTCTTCCAGTTCCTCTTAATTGTACAGTCATTTTAATTTACCTCCTATTTATTATAAAGATTTAGTTTCAGGGTTTTGAGCAGCATGCTCATGTTTAGGTCCAACAAATATTCTTAATCTAGTTAATTGCTGTGCACCTAATCTGTTCTTAGGTAACATTCTTCTAACTGCTAAAAATAAAGCCTCTGCAGGGTTCTTCGCTAAAACTTCTTCTAATCTTCTCTCTCTTAATCCACCTGGGAATCCTGAGTGATTGTAATAAATTTTGTCAGTTAATTTTTTTCCTGTAACTACAATTTTTTCCATGTTAGTGATTACTACGTAATCTCCACCATCGATATGAGGAGTATAAGTTACCTTATCTTTACCCATTAATTTTTTTGCGATTTGAGCAGCTAATCTTCCTAATACTGCACCATCAGCGTCATAATGTAACCATTCTCTAACTACATCTTCTTTTCTTAACATAAAACTATATTTGTTTTTCACGTTTTGTTCCTCCTTAAAATAAATGTTATAAAATAATATTTATAACGGCTCCTCGTGGGAAAGGGCTTTATCTTAGATATTATATAACAGTTAGCTCATTGTGTCAATGGTTTTTTGTTGACAAATAGTGTTGCAGGAGTAATTTTTTACAAAAAAATAAAATAGAGAAATTTACTCGGTTATGAACCTTTTTTTAATACATTTATCCGCTACTTGCGGTCTTTCTTCTATCATCTTTTTATCAGGTATGCTGCCTCTTTTTTCCTGAACTCCATTCTTCTCAATTTTACCTTTTCTAGGTAGTAGTTTAACAGTGTCTTCCAGTAAAATTCCTGCTTTTATTGCTCTGTAAATAGTTTTAAATGATCTGCTGTATATTTTCTCTCTCTAAAATGGTAAAATGTTTATGATTTATAGAAATCTCCTTTAATGTTTGGTGGTACATACATTAGGCAGGATTTTTCTATGAATCTTCTTTTGTTGCATTTAATTATACAATGTAACTGATGTTTCGCGGTAACAAATTTATTTAGACAGACTTATCCCATGAAAAATTATACTGTTTTTAAATCAGATAATCTTGAAAAGGTTTCTTTTAGTTCGGCGGTGAGTCTTGTCAAGCACACCACCACATATTTTCAAGGAAAACTTCATTTGCAGTAAAATAATTTAATACTTTTCGCGGTCTATTTCTAATTCTTTCTACAGTTCTTTCTAACTCATCATCTGGTATTTCTGAA
>NZ_JBAHZY010000073.1:0-10880 GCF_037132775.1 Psychrilyobacter sp. | reverse complement strand
AAACGATCTTAAATTTAAACTTAGAAGAGTAAGTTTTTCGTGTATTCATAATCAAAATTCCCCATATTGTTTTCTTAAATTATACCCTATTTTTTTGCTTAAGGTTAAACACTCTTTGTATGAATTTATACGACCATTATATTGAATATTCTAACCCTCTAATGATCTTATACTTGATCTATACACGCTACCGGACATACTCCTGCACTGCTCCACAATCGATACATGCATCTTCATCTATCAATCTTTTACCATCTTCTACCTCTGAAATACACGCTACCGGGCATACATCTTCGCATGCTCCACATGAAATACACTCATCTTTTCTTATTCTATGTGACATTTTATCTCCCCCTAATCACTTATTATCTTGATATAACTATTTTTAGTATACTCTATAAAATTAGAATATTAAAATAATATTTTACTTTATTTCCTTTATATAGATCTTTCCTGATAACTGCTCAATCTTCGTTTTCTGGGTTCTGAAATAAGCCTTGCTGGTAGCCTCATAATCTATCTTATATTTTTCTCCGCCCTTATTTTCACCCTCCAAAGTTATATAGTATCCGTATTCACCGCTCCCTCTAGGTTTTATTTTTTCATCCCATTTTTTTTTATAATCGACCCCATAGGTCACCGGTAATTTAGACAGATTATATGTATATTCTTCTAATAAAGTCGCACTGACATCTGCCATATACAGATCATATCCCCATAATTTAAAAGTAATTTCTGAACTATCTCCTAATCCCAACTCCTCTATACTATCTATGGTAACCTGAATCATTTGTCTATTTAAAACTGATTTTTCAATTTTTTTATCCACGTTACTGCACCCTATCAAGGTTAAAATTATCAATACCATATATTTTTTTTTCATCCTATTACTCCTCCCCCTACCAGATATTTACCATAGTACAGCACCATATGCTGTCCCTTAGCATTCTGGGGATTTTTCTCTTCATATTCAAAATATACCCTATCTTCTCTCTCAGATTCAGATACTTTTTTTAACCTACCCATAAACCCATGACTTGAAAACCTCGGTCTTGCCATGAGTTCTACCTCCAACAATTTATCTATTTCAACTACAAACTTATAGTCTAGCAACTCTACCTTTTTTATAAAGAGTTTATCATAGTCTCCCAAAAGGATCTCCTTTTTAGAAGGTCTTATATCCAGTATAAAATACGGTCTCGTTTTTTTCAGATTCAAACCTCTTCTTTGCCCTATAGTATAAAGTTGGTACCCATCATGGGTTCCCATTATATTTCCATCTTCATCTACAAAGTTACCCTTTTCTATCTTATCTTTTAATTTCTCTTGCAAATACTCTTTATATCCCTCTGGGGCGAAACATATTCCTTGACTATCTTTTTTATTATGAGTTATTAATCCTATTTTTTTTGCCATCTCTCTTACTGTCGACTTAGTAAAATTATACAGAGGAAACTTCATCCTTTTGAGAGTATCCTCATCTAGTCTATATAGCATATAGGTCTGGTCTTTACGTATATCTGCTGCATTTTTTAAGAGATATTTATCCATTTCAGAATTATATTCCAAATTACAATAATGTCCTGTAGCTATATATTTTGCTCCCACTGAATCTGCATACTCTATCAGAGTTTTTATCTTTATCCTCTCATCACATACTACACAAGGAGATGGTGTTGTCCCACTGCTATACCCATCTAAAAAATCCTTAATCACTATCTTTTCAAAGTCTTCCGATACATCTAAAACTACGTGTTTTATTTTTAATGAATCAGCTACTTTTTTAGCTTCTCCTATCTCTCCCTGAGATCTTTTATCCACTTGCAGAGTGACTGCTATCACCTCATATCCCTCTTCTTTCAAAATATATGACGTTACTGAGGAATCTACTCCTCCACTCAAACCAACTATTACTTTTTCCATTTTTTCTACTCCTTTTCCCTCACATATTTTTCAGATCTTTTAAAAATTTTATTTCTTATTAATCTGCGTTATTTTTTTTCTTTTTCTTCAATATATCTTTCGATATTCCTATCCAAACTCTCCTCAAACTCCATCATTAACTTTCTTTTCAATTCCTTATATTTTTCTGGCGAGGTATCTCTGTCTATATTTTTTTTCTCCAAATTTTTATTTTCTATTTTTTCCTGTTCTTCTTTTATATTCAAATTTGAACTAAATACAATCCCCAAAGAAAAACTTAGGAGTAAAACGCCCATTACACTCTCTAACATCGTCAACGCCTGAGCAACTATAGATATGGGAACTATTTCTCCATAGCCTACACTGGTTAAGGTTATAAAACTAAAATACATCCCCCTAAAATATAAGCCTTTTGCTTCCAAACCTTCCAGTGTCATACCCTCTAAGGCATTTGGATTATTTCTTATCAGCAATATATATATAAAACCAAAAATTATCCCTAGTGTTATATAGGTTAGAAGAACTATTCCAATATCACCACTCTTAGCTCTCCTACGGCCAGATAAAATATCTATAAATACATATTTGATTATAAAAAATTGAGAGATCAATAAAAGTATTAAATTTAACATTATTATCCATTTCAAGGATGTCAAATTATCACGGATAAAACCAAAGTTACTTACAATTCCTTCTTCAAATGCAAGGCTCATCCATATGGGCAGGATTATTAAATAGTAGAAGATAAATCCTAGAAAGAATATCGGCCTTTTTTTAGCCATCCTGAATCTAAGCAAAAAATAGGCTACGGGGATTAAATTCATAAATATAGCCAAACTATAATACATTCTAATTATCATTTTTTCATTTACGTCTGCATCTATCCTCAAAGTATTTCCTAAAATAATTGAGATGATCATAAGAATTATTGTATTTAGCAGCCCTTTTTTTATTTTTTTTCTCACCACAGCTCTCCCCTTCTATAATTTGATATGGATCTCTCCCACCATAAACTCTTTAATCCCATCGATAGTTTCTACTTCTAATCTACCATTTTCAAGGATTTTTCCTCCTATCCCAGATATTTTATTTTCTAAAAACTCTATCTCTATCGCCTTATTTAGAAGGTAATTTTTTTCATTTATCTCGTATAAAATCTCATCCCATTCTCCCCTCAGGTACCTATTCCAATATTTTTTAAATGAATTTACAACGGCTTTTATCATATCTAAAACTTCATATCTGTTTCCAGTTGCACTTTTTAAAGAGATACCATTTTTAGATGCTCCTAAAAATTCCAAATTATTTATGTTTATTCCTATACCTACAATAAAAAAGTCACCTACTTTTTCTACCAGGATTCCAGATAATTTTTTATTGTATAAATAGACATCATTGGTCCATTTAAACTTATAATCTAATTCTACCATACTTTTCAAACCATGTAATAGAGCTATACCCACGATCAACGGCAGTCTACTATATTCTTCCATGCTTAAATTGGGATCTTCCTTTAAGGCAAAGCTAAACAACCCCGCTCCTGTAGGAGATATCCAAAGATTCCCCCGCCGTCCCCGTCCAGAAGTTTGAACATCTGCTATAACCAGGTCCCATTCTTTTTTATCTTTTTTTTCCTTCAGATAATCACTGGTCGACCCCAGCTCATCAAAGTGAAATATTTTCATCCTTCTCCTCCTATTTAATGCAATAAAACCAATATTAAAAAGGACACCAAATCAGTGCCCTTTAATTCTTTTACTTTAACTTCAAAGGGAACATAAAAATGTCCCTCTCCTCTTTATTATCATCTAATTGCCTCTCTATTATAGGCTTGGAAATCAGTTCTACCTCTCTCTTATAGATATATTTTTTATCTTCGTATAGTTCTAACAGGTGAAGGGAAAATCCCTCCTCTTTGGCGTTTAAGATAGATTTATTCTGTCTTTTCATCTCCTGATCGCCTTTTTCCCCCATCCCAGTAAAATAAAGGATATCTCCATCTTTTCTGTGTTTATATGAACAATTATTAAATTTAGCTAGCAAAACTATAGTATTAGTTTTCTTACTCTTTCTCACTCCCCCCTGATTTGAACACAGGAAAGTTTCCGCTATCTCCTTATTTTCCAAAACTTGATCTATTTTTAAATCTTTTATTGTCATCTTTTATCTCCTCATACTATAACTACTCATATTTTTATTTTATTATCTATCAGTGGAAATTTATAATTAAATCTTTTCTATTTTTTCAACAAATTAGCCAATATCTCTGGAGTCATCTTGTTATAGATCTCACTACCGATCTTCACGTTAGGACCCTTTCCACACTGACCCAAACATCTCTGAGTAATCAATTTGTATTTTCTATCAGGAGTGATCCCATCTACCTCTACTCCTAATATTTTTTTAGCTTCCTCTAATATCTTTCCGCTACCATTATTTCTACAAGCTGTATGAGTACAAACCTTTACTTCTATGATTTGTTTCCCTTCACCCTTCAGGTGGGGATAAAATTTAATTGTATTTTCGATAGAAAAATCAAATTTATCCATCTTATCTGCAACAAATTTTATCATATCTTTAGATATATAACCCTCGGTCTTTTGAATAAATTCCAACACCTCTAATTCATTATTTTTATCCTCTAAATTTTCTATAATTTTTTCTATCTCTTTATATAGATCCATATTTCCCTCTCCTTTTTTAATCTGTCGCTCCGCCGTCTCCATCTAGATCTAAAGTTTCATCTGAATCTGGATATGATTTCCCCATATCTGTGGCTCCACCGTCTCCACCTACCTCAGTATAAATTTCATCAAAGAGTCCCTCATGAATTTTTAAGATTTTCTTAAAGGTTTTATGTAGATTCTTGGATGTATATGTAGCCCTTAAAAATCCATCTACTTCTTTATCAAACTTATAACTGTTGTCCCTTCCTATCCATTGATTTTGCCAGCAGGAAGAAGATATTTGGTCTCCTAATCTCCTGTTTCTTTTTCATGGGTTATTGTCAGTCCTTTTATCTTATGCTCTGTATCTACAGCTAGATCAAAGCCTATCCTTCTCTTTCCAGATCCTTTGGATTCTCCTACAACATAGGTTCCTATATCCAGTCCATCTTTTTTCAAGGAATAATAGATAAATCCATCCTCAATTATTTTGTCCTCAAATTCCACATCACTTCCGAAATATTTTCTTAAATTCGTATAATTTATATTCTTAGGAATTATGTCTTCATTTTTATAGGTAATTGTATAAAGTCCTACCATTATAAATAAACTACTAATCATAATCAATTTTATGAGTTTAACATAGGAATATGGTTTTGCAAATACTCTATTAGGAGTATACCTATCTATTATTGGAACCATTAAATTTGCTCCTAATACTCCCATGGCGATCCCTGGTCTTTGACTAGTAAACTCCGTTACTCCAAAAATGAAAATTCCCATCAATACTAAATAAATGTCATATCCCACCCTTGTATACGGACTGGTCACTGGATCTGTAGCTATAAATACTGAAGTAAATAATACACCGCCTATTATTATGTTCAAAAATGGATTAGGAGAGACAAAATTATTCAATACATATATTGTGCCCAATAAAATTATTGGTCCTTCCCATTCTATAGATTTTTTTTATACCAAATAAACGTACCCTAAAAAAATTGCTATTATAGAGCTTTCTCCAATACTTCCAAGCCTATTTCCCAGGATTAAATTTTTATAAAATAAAGGTTCTCCTAGGTCACTTATAATTTTAGACAGTCCTCCATATTTTATCATAGGGTAGAGAGATCCCCCAGCAGTTCCGTCAAAATCATTTACTTGATAAAGGTACATAGGAAATAGTATCATTAGAGATAACCTTCCCAAGATTGCCGGATTAAATAAATTTTTTCCCAACCCTCCGAATATATGTTTACTTGAAATAGCTATAACTCCTCCTATTCCCGCTACATAAAATGGAGTTATATATGGGAGAGACAACGCTAGAATCAATCCAGCTATTATCCCACTGCCATCGTGGATCCTATCTTTTTTTATATTTTTCCAAAAAATTTCAGTGAAAAATGAAAATATCACTGTACTTAACAGGATTTTTACCGCTGCTATTCCATAAAAATAGATACTTATTGCCATGCACGGAAGAAGGGCTATGCCGACATCCCTCATGAGATTTTGAGTTGTATTTTTTGAGCTAATATAAGGAGCTGCCTTAATCATCGCCATCCCTTCCCTTTTCTAATCCTAAAAATATAGCATCCATCAGAGGAACCTGACTAGGACATATATATTCACAACTGCCACATTTTATGCAGGAAGACAGAGAAAATTCTTTTTCCATCTGATGATACTTCCCTTTTTTTTGCCAATCTGTCATATTCTAGTGGCAGCAATCCCATAGGGCATATGTCTACACACCTACCGCATCTGATACAAGGTAATTTCGGAGGGGATTTTTCTTTTCCTAAGGCTAAAATTCCATTCATCCCCTTAGAAGTACTCCCTATTTCCCCTATTTCATGACCCATCATAGGCCCATAAGCTATAATTTTATCCACGATATCTTCCTTAAGCCC
This sequence comes from Psychrilyobacter sp., assembly GCF_037132775.1. Lineage (GTDB taxonomy): Bacteria > Fusobacteriota > Fusobacteriia > Fusobacteriales > Fusobacteriaceae > Psychrilyobacter. Next base: position 4,375 of record NZ_JBAHZY010000073.1, on the reverse strand, counting down.
TACATAATTTAAAATATCTTCTATGGGGGTTCCTATAGGAATAGATAAATTTTTAGGATTTTTTATTCCTTCTCCAGATACAGTGACTATACGTTCAACTATTGGCGTTCCATATGTTACTCCTCTATAGATAGCCAAAATAGTCCCTACATTTAAAGTAATAGCCCCTATCTCTCTAGGAAAAGATTTTATCTCCTTTTTCAACAACGCTTTTATAAGCTGTTTTTCTCCTCCCTGTGGATACATGGTGGACAATTTTTCTACCCTGATTCTTGGATCTTCCTTTACAGCCTCTCCCATTTTTTCGATGGCTTTTTCCTTGTTTGCCTCTATACCTATGATCCCTTCTTCCATCTCAAATATTTTCATAAGGATTTTTATTCCCTCTAAGATTTCATTTGTATTTTCAATCATTACTCTGTTATCCGCGTTTAAATAGGGCTCACACTCAACACCATTTATTATGATCGTTTTTAATTTTCCTTCTAGTTTGATATGGGTAGGACAAGTAGCTCCTCCGAGGCCCACTATCCCTAGATCTTCCATTAATTCTTGAATTTTTTCAGGAGTAAAAATTTTCAATTTTTCCCTTTTGAATTCTTCTCCTAAAAAATCATTTTCTATAATTATTTCTTCTGCTCCCGCCCTTTTATATTAATTTTTTTTATTTGGCTAACCTTCCCAGAACAGGGGGAATGAATAAAAGTAGAAAATTTTACCTCTGCTTTCCCTATCTTTTGATATTTTTTCACCCTGTCTCCCACCTTGACCATGACAATAGCAGGAATCCCTATATGTTGTAGAGTGCTTACCCTGTAAGTCCTCACCTCTGGCATCTTTTCAATTTTTTTTCAGAAGTTATTTCTTTTTCTTCAGGGTGGATCCCCCCTCTAAAAAATATGATCCTCCCCCTAAATCTATAGTTTCATCCTGTGGTTTCCACCCACGGGGATACCCCTCTTCCTGTACAAAAAAATTAAAAAATTTTCTTTGACTTCTTAGGCTTAGTATCTATCTTAGTATCTATATTTATCTTATATTTCCCTGTCTCTCCAGATTCAGCCTTTTTCACCAAAAATTTCATCATCTTTTTAAATTTTTCACTGGCAGTTGTAGCACCTGCTACGATATCTATATACGGTAACTGAAAATCAACAGTTTCCATGGATGTTCCTGCCGTCCCACCTCTTTCTTCCAATGAATCCATAAAATTTTGAGGTACTTCTACTGAAAATTTCCTGAAATTGGTTCCTGTTACATCCAGCATTTGTTCGTTATACTTTTTATCCTTACTGGCTAAATTCCCCTTTTTATCCACCAGGTCTGCTACCACTTCTACTATCTCACCGTTTTTTACCCTGATGCTGGTAATCGAAGCATATCCATCCCAATAGTATTCGGCTTCCTGTGCTACATAATACCCATCCACCAATTGTACTCCTAAAATACTTGTTGCCATAATTAGATATAAAATTATTTTCTTCATAGTTTTCCCCCCTATTTTATAATTTACTTTCAATGAAACCACCCTTCAAACTCACCAATTTTCCCCTCTTCAGATTTTTTTATCAAAAATACAGTTATCTTATTAAACTTCTTACAGACAACTGTAGCTCCTGCTATGATATCTACCCGAGACATCTTATCGTAATCAACTTCTTTTAGTTTTTTCATATATTCTTTGGGTAGTTCTACATATGGATTTATCCCGCCTGTCTCTTTCAAAACTACATGTAAATCTTTTTTATCCTGACTCATTAATTCTCCATCTTTAGTTACCATATCTACCTTTATCCAATCAATCCTATTATCCTTTACCTTTAACTCTACCTTTGTTCTCCATTTTTTTCCTCTTACTACATTTTCCACAACCAAATAATTACCATCTATTAATTTAATAGCAAATATCGTTGTTATTAATGTGAAATATACAATTATAACTTTCAATATCCCCCCTTATAATTCTATCTGATTATCCTTCCAAAATAGCAGTGGCAGTTGCATATTCCTTAGAATGGGAGATGCTTAAATTTAATTTTCCATTATATTTTTTAACCAATTTATCCGATAGATAAACTACAGGTTTTCCTAAATCATCATTTAAAATTTCTATATCCAACAGTCCGAATTCCCTGACGCCAGTTCCAAAGGCCTTGGATATAGCCTCTTTGGCTGCAAACCTGCCTGCATAACTTGGATATGGATTTTTTTTCTGTGAGATATATTCTATTTCTTTTTTTGTATATACTTTCTCTAAAAAAGTAGAAGTTCTTTCAATAGCTTTTTTTATCCTGGATATTTCTACTATATCCGTTCCTAATCCTATAATCATGACAATACACCCTCTTTGCTCATTTCTATCATATTTAAAATTTATTCTTCTAAAATTAATTTTTTTCAAAAATATCTATATTTACATCTACCGTTATCTTTAATTTCGTTAAATTCAACAGCCTTTCCACTCCATCCTTGGGACTTTTCCATCTATAGGGTGTCATATCAAATAAACTTTTTATATCTGCACCATCTTCTAAGTCAGATTCATATCTCACATTTATCAGCTCTTTATGACTATATCCATCCACTAGGTCTTGTGTGGGTCTGTAATAATCCATTTTCAGCTTGTCATAGACTACTTCTTTCATCTCCACCAGATGATATTCTCCTGTACTGACAGTTATTAATTTTCCACCTTTTTTTAATACTCTTTTATATTCTGCAGGATCTATATAACTAAACATACAGATCACATAATCCAGTGTTTCACTTACAATAGGAAGATTTGATCCACTTGCTACTATCCATTCAATCCCCTTATAGGTTCTGGCAGCATGGATAATTCCGTCTTTAGATATATCTATTCCTACAATATTAAAATCGATATCTTCCTCCTCAAAATTGTTTCTCAAGAGATTGGTATAGTATCCTTCTCCACATCCTATGTCTAAGATATTTATACCACTTTTATTGCCTATCTCCTTTTTTATACTTTCATTCAAAGTTTCTGATATTTTTTTATAATATCCCCTCTCCAAAAAGTTTTTTCTTGAAACTATCATCTCCTTATCATCCCCGGGATTTTTACTCCTTTTTTCATTGGACATATGCAGGTTTACATACCCTTGCTTTCCCATATCAAAGGTATGATTGTTTTTACACCTATAATTTTTTTCTATTCTATTTAATTCATCCTGACATACAGGACATTTTAATATACTCATAATTTTCTTTCTCCTTATTTTGCCATTAACTCTAATAAAAAACTCTTTTAAACACTTAAATTCAAGGCACTTTCTTCTTCGCTTCAGATTTTTCAGATTAACTCTATTTTTTTTAATTTGTGTAAATTTGTGTAATCTGTAACTAAAGTTTTTATAGCCTCTACTTCTACAAAGACAGTTGAGTTTTTAAAAATCACTTTACCCCGTAAATTTTCTTGGCATTTCCTGTAGTCACTCTCACTACTTCCTCATAGGATACACCCTTTATTTCAGCTATCTTTCTAGCTATATGCTCCACATAGATAGGATGATTTCTCTTCCCTCTAAATGGTGTAGGAGTCAGGTATGGGGCATCTGTTTCTATTACCAGTCTGTCCAAAGGTATCTTCGATACAGCTTCCACAAGTTTTTTTGCATTTTTAAAAGTAATGACTCCTCCTACTCCAAAATAATAATTATCCATAAGCTCTACTGCACTTTCATAAGAACCTGGATAACAATGAACTATCCCTTTTATCTCCGGGTACTCCTTCAAAATTTCCAAAGTATCGTGGGTAGCATCCCTTGTATGAATAACCACTGGTTTTTTTACTCTTTTAGCCATTTCTAACTGTTTTCTAAATACAGCTTTCTGCTCTTCTTTTTCATCTTTCATCCAATGATAATCAAGACCTATTTCACCTATTGCTACTACTTTAGGATGAGCAGCTAATTCCTCTAAACAACCTTCTAATTCTGCGTTATATCCATTTATATCTGTAGGATGAACCCCTATTACCGCATACATAAAATCGTATCTGTCTGCCAAATCTATAGATCTTTTGGAAGAATCTAAATCATAGCCGATATTTACTGCGAATTCTAAATTTTCTTCTATATCCTTTAAAACATTATCCCTATCCTCATCGTATCTATCGCTGTCTATATGACAATGTGTATCTACTAATTTCATCTTTACCTCCAAATGATCTTCTCTTTATATATATTTATAATTTCTATACTTTGTGGTTACATTTTTATTTGGCGGTGAGTCTTGTCAAGCACACCACCACATATTTTCAAGGAAAACTTCATTTGCAGTAAAATAATTTAATACTTTTCGCGGTCTATTTCTAATTCTTTCTACAGTTCTTTCTAACTCATCATCTGGTATT
>NZ_JBAHZY010000072.1:0-18356 GCF_037132775.1 Psychrilyobacter sp. | reverse complement strand
CTCGTATGACTGCCCAAGGTCAAGGGAATGCCCTAGCTGTTATGGCTATTGGAAATAAAGGTAGTTTTTTAAAGGCACCAGATATGTATATGGAAAAATTAATCGTAGGACCTGATGCACGTGGAGCCATCGATCTTAATTTACCACTTTTAGATAATGTCAACAACGTAGCTAAGGCGTTAAATAAATCTTTAGATGAATTAGTTATAGTTATCTTAGACAAGCCTAGACATCATAAGATCATCAAAGAACTACAACAAATGGGTATTAGAATATTTGCTATCCCTGACGGGGATGTAGCGGGTTCTATCCTAACTGCTATTATTGATTCTGACGCAGATATGTTATATGGAATAGGAGGAGCACCTGAAGGTGTCATCTCTGCTGCTGTTATCAAAGCTCTTGGTGGAGATATGCAGGCTAGATTAAAGTTAAGAAATGAAGTAAAGGGTATATCTTTAGAAAATGATAAAATTTCTAATCTTGAAAAATCTAGATGTGAAGAGATGGGAATCGATATTTCTAATATTTTCACTCTTGATGATTTGATTAAAGATGATGAAATTATCTTTGCTGCTACAGGGATTACCGATGGAGACCTTTTAACAGGAGTTAGTAGAAAGAAAAATATAGCTAGAACTCAAACTCTATTAATTAGAGGGAAAACTAAGACTATCAGATATATCAATTCAGTTCATAACTTAGATTTTAAAGATGAAGAATTACAAAAACTTATAAAGTAAGCTTTTTATAGAGTGTAGATAACTTCTACACTCTATATTAATATCTAAAAACATAAGGAGAAAAAATATGTTATTTTACGATGATTTTATTAAAAAATTAAACACTACAGATGTAGTATTGAAAGACAAATATAAGTACGGATTAAATTTTATAAAAAAATTAGTTTGGTTGGGAACTGGGATTCCTATCACCCTAATTGGAGGATTCCAACTTTGGGTGCTTAAAACCAATGGTGGCAATCCAATCGGATATATTCTATCCCTCCTGATGTTTTTATTTGGACTCTATAATTTAAAGATGTCCTGTGCCTATAAGATAGAGATCGATGTAATCCATCAAAAATTAATTAATAAACAGTTTATCATAGAACTAGATAAAGTAAAATTAATTGAGCTTCGTAAGATGGTAGCACCTAAAGGTAAAAAACTAGAGGTTTGTCTAGACATCATTACCCACGACAGAAAACAAATTATTCTACCTCTTATTATGAACAATAAGTTAGAATTTACATCTATTATCAAAAAGATCGTTTCTGATAAATTTGTAATTATTAAGGATTAATTATGGACATCTGTAAATGTATATCCATTAATGAAGCCAGGGTAGACCAGGCAAAAAAAACACTAGAAAGTCTCTCCTCTCTAGATCAAACCGTTAAGTTTTTTAAAATTTTAGGAGACGGAACAAGGTTTAAAATTATTACTGTTCTCTTAGAGGGTGAGATGTGTGTATGTGATATTGCAACTACCCTGAATATGACCCATTCCTCCATCTCCCATCAATTGAAGATTTTAAGGGAAAATAGAGTTCTTAAAAATAGAAAAGATGGAAAGATCGTATATTATTTCTTAAATGATGGCCATGTTAAAAATATTATTCTCCAAGGTTTAGAGCATCATAACCATTAATTTTATATCCTCAAAACGTTGAATTTTTATACTTAATGTGCTAATATAGTATAAATTGATGTAAAGGGGGGTTGAAATGACTAGATTAAAAATTAAATTATTTAAGTCTTACCTGCTTTTGCTGGGTGGGAGCCTAATTCCTCTTTTTTTATTTATCTTTTTTTTATATCATTTAAATGTCTCTAAAAATATAGTTAAACTAAAATCAGAGAAAAAAGTGCTTTTAAATTTAATAAAAAAAGATATAGAGAAAGAATTTGTTGACTATATAGATGATGTCCGTTTTTTGTCTGAGACTCCCCAGCTAAGATCCCTTCTGTATAGAAGATCCAATTTGAAGGAAAATCAAGATTATTTAAAAAGTTATCTCAAAATTAAAAATAAATATTTTGCAGGATATATTAGAAATAATAGAGATCATGTGATTATTGAAGAATATCACAACAGCGAATATCACAAATTCCCTGAACAATTCCTAACTGAAAATCTTAAAAAAATTACATTTCAGAAATTTAGAGGGGATGAAAATAATTTTATAGTTAATGTTACAGCACCCATCTATGGTCAAAATAATACTCCCTTAGGTACAATCTCTCTCTATGGAAACCAATGTTATACCGATGGTATTTTAGAAAAATATAAATCTATAAATTTGATCTCTGATCGTAATTTTTATTGGTTTGGGCTAGATAATGATAATAATATTGATGAATTTAAAAGCACAGAGATCTTAAAACAAGGGAATATTCTTCCCATAAATTCGAGTAGTGGTTCCATTCTCAGTAAAGATGTTTTATTTACTTTTGATACCATAGATTTTAAAGAGCTTCTACCTCAATTAGATTTCGGTGAAAATACAGATTCTACTTGGAGATTGGTTATTAAAGTCCCTGAATCAGAGATGATTTCCATGAAAAAAAAATTTTTAGATGGATACCTTCTCCTTAGTTTTTTTATATTCTTTATGCTTTCTATTACTATATGGGTCATTTTAAAAGAAACCAATAAACGGAAATTTTATGAAAACAAATTAGAATTACAAAATTACAAATTAATAGAAAATAACAGAACTAAAGATAAATTCATATCTATATTGGCTCACGACCTAAAAAGTCCATTTACTGGAATTACTGGCATTTTTAGTATTCTAACCAGAAAATATGATTCATATGATGATGTAAAGAAAAAAAAATTAATCTATTCTATCAATGATTCTATACAGGGAATAAATGCTCTTTTGATGAATTTATTAGAATGGTCTAAAATACAGAGGGGACACGTGATACCTTCTTCTATGAAAGTTAAAGTAAATGATCTCACTGCTTCAGCATACCAAGTTTTAAAACTAAATTTAGAATCCAAAAATATTAAATTTTTAAATAATATTTCCGATAAGCATTTTATTTGGGTTGACAAAAACATGATAGATGCTGTTTTTCGTAATATTCTCTCAAATGCCATAAAATTTACTTCTAATTCTGGAAAAATTGAATTCTATAGTGAACGAAAAGATAAGTTTATCTATATATATATTAAGGATAATGGGGTAGGGATGAATTTAGATATTCAATCTAAGTTATTTAAACTAGACGAACACTTGACTACTCCAGGAACTGAAAATGAGAAGGGAACTGGCTTAGGGCTTATCATCACAAAGGAATTTATCCATCTTAACAGAGGAAGTTTAGGAGTGGATTCTATAAAGGATCAAGGAACTACTCTTATTATCAAACTCCCTGTATATAGGGAGCTCTGAGAACCTCAGTGCACTCTGTGACAACAAAATAGAAAAAGAGGTAAAAAATGAAATATAACAAAATAAAAAATATAGATAAAGAAATATCCCTTTTGGGGTTTGGTTGCTGGGCTCTATCTAAACATGGATGGAAAGATGTTAACCAAGAGGAAGCCATTAAAACTCTAGAAAAAAGTATAGAGCTCGGCATAAACTTTTTCGATACCGCACCCATCTATGGATTTGGAAAATCCGAAGAGATCCTAGGAGAAGTTACAAAGAGTATTCGTAAAGACATAGTTATAGCCAGTAAATTTGGACTTAGATGGAATGAATGGGGGCACGTTACCCATGATATCTCCAGAGATTCTATTTTATTTGAAATAGAAGCCACTATGAGACGTTTAAGGACCGATTATATCGACCTCTATCAAGTCCATCACTTAGATGGTATAACATCATTAGAGACGGTATTTGGAACTCTCAACGAATTAAAAAAACAGGGTGTGATAAAAGGTATAGGAGTATCCAATTTAAAACTGGAAGAGTTGAAACAAGCTTCTAATCTGTGTGATATTAGCAGTATTCAAAATCAATATAATATTTTACAAACTAATGATGAAAAAGATATTCTGCCTTTTTGTCAAAATAACGATATAGGATATATCTCCTACAGTACTTTAGCTCAAGGGCTATTATCGGAAAAAGTCAAAAAAGGATATAAATTCGCCAAGATGGATATCAGAAAATTTAATGATTTATTTCATGACAGGGAAACCTTTGATAGGATTGAAGCCTTGAGATCTCCTAATAAACCTTTGATAGAGAGTGCTTTTGAGTATGTGATGAAACAAAAATCACTAAAGTCTATCCTAGTCAGCACCACAAAGATTAAAAATTTAGAAGAAAATATAAGGTTGATAAATAAATTAAGTAAATAAAAAAAACAGTCAAACGACTGTTTTTTTTATTTACTTCTTAACAAATTTAGCTAATACTCCATTTACAAATTCATGTGATGTTGCATCCCCATAAACTTTAGCCAATTCAACAATCTCATTCAATACAATTTCAAAACCTGTTTCTTCGTACATCAATTCATATACACCAAATCTAAGTAATGATCTCTCTACACTTCCTATAGTTTCTAATGACCATTCATCCATCTTTTCAGCGATTTCTTGGTTTATAGTGCCATAGTGTTTATCTATCCCTTCTGCAAATTCTTTAATGAATTCCACTTCTGTTTTAGTTAAAGTAAGTTCTTCAACGTTATTAGAAACCTCTTCATCTTTTGATACCTCTACCCTTCTGTTTCCATCTTCTAAAAATTCTTTCAATCTCTGTAATGGTGTCACCTTGTTCATGTCAGCTTCAAATAAAAGCTTAAATAACTCTTCTCTTGCGATCTTTCTACTCATAATTTTCCCTTCCTATTCTTCTTTTAATCTATTAATCAATATATTTTTTAGCTTTTTAATATTTTCCTTATCTCCAAGGACAGCTCCTAATAAAGTTGTCAACATAACTACTATCATAGATAGTATACCATGAGTTATAAAGATATAACCAAAAGCAAATCCCATCAGTCCACCTATATATTTCTTACTATTTATTGCAAATTTTTCTATCAATTCCTCTAACACCACTAATCACCTCTTCCATTATCAGATCTATCTTTAATTAACTTAGTTACTCTAAGTTCAACTTCTGTAATACTCAAATCTAAATAACTTTCAATCCTATCTTTGATATCTTGTTGGATTAAATTAAGGTCATCTGAAAGGGACTGACTAGACATTATATCAATAGATACAAAAATTTTCAATTTTTTTCCATTAGTTTTATTTTTTACTTTTAAATTTCTAACTTTTGGATGCTCTCCTACCACTTCTCTTATTATATTATTTACAGAATTTGAAGATATTTTTAACATCCCATTCGGAGTTTTCATCCTCAATTCTTTTGGTCTTTCAAAAAGACTAATTAATTTTTCTATAAATAATAATAGATAAACTAGTGACACTCCTGCTATGCTACCTCTAATTATCAGGTTGTTAAAATCCAATATCTCTAAGTATGCTGGAAACATTCCTATATATATTCCAAGTATAGCTAGGATAAAGATCCCTATCCAGGCTATCCCAAAAATAAATTTCATAAACATATATCCATCCCCCCAAATTTAAACCTTAAAAATATAAGAGGCGTATAACGCCCCTAATCTAATATTACTTCTTCTTTTGAAGCTTCTTTCACCTTAACATCTTGAATATAGACATTTACTTCTACTACTTTAAGACCAGTCAATTCCGTAATATTTTTAATTATATTTTCCTGTACACCAGTAGCTATTATTGGAATTGGAAAACCATATTCTACAACTATATGTACATCTACACTGCACTCTTTTTCTCCTACTTCTACTTTTACTCCCTTAGTCATCTTATTGATACCTAAGATCTTATTCACTTCATCAGTTACTCCACTTGTCATCTTGTAGATTCCATCCACTTCCAATGTTGCCTTGGCTGCTATTACCTTTACTACATCATCAGCTATTTTAATACTTCCTAATTCAGACATCTGTCCACCTCCAAAATTATCTTACAATTATAATACTTACACTTATAGTATATCATTTTTCTTATCATTTCCTATTTTTTTTATTAATATATACCAATTAAATTTAAATTTTATTATTTTAAATTAAAAGGAGGATATATCCTCCTTTTAATTTATCCCTTTAAATATTCAGGGAAATTTTTCTCTATAAAGTCAGTTGAATAGTTTCCACTTTTAAATTCTTCATTTTCTAATACTTTTTCATGGAATTTAATCGTAGTTTCTACTCCTTCTATCTTATATTCTTCCAATGCTCTCTTCATTCTGATGATAGCTTCTTCCCTATCCACCCCATGAACTATCAATTTTCCGATCATAGAATCATAGTATGGTGGTATGCTATATCCTTGATATGAATGAGAATCTACCCTAACTCCTATTCCACCTGGAACTATATATCTCTCTAATGTTCCTGCTGAAGGCATGAATCCATTTTCTGGATCCTCTGCATTTATTCTACATTCAATAGAATGTCCATGAAGTTCTATATCCGCTTGCTTTATAGGAAGTTCATGCCCTGATGCTACAATTATTTGAGCTTTAATTATATCAAAACCTGTAATGGATTCAGTAACAGTATGCTCGACTTGTACCCTTGTATTCATCTCCATAAAGAAAAAATCATTGTTTACGTCTACTAAAAATTCCAAAGTTCCAACAGAGTCATAGTTTATAGCTTTAGCTAATTTTACAGCTGCTTCTCCCATTTTTACCCTTACATCCTCTGGTAGGGTAGCACATGGTGCTTCCTCAATTAATTTTTGATGTCTTCTTTGGATAGAGCAATCTCTCTCTCCTAAATGAACTACATTTCCAAATTTATCTCCTACAATCTGAATCTCTATATGTCTTGGACTTTCTATATATTTTTCTACATAACAATCAGGATTTCCAAATGCTGCATTAGCTTCATTTTGAGCTGCTCCAAAATTCACTGCAAATTCAGCATCATCCCTAGCTATTCTCATTCCTTTTCCACCGCCACCAGCAGTGGCTTTTATCATTACTGGATATCCGATTTTCTCATTGACTACCTTTCTGGCGTCTTCCATCTTGTGGATTATTCCAGTTCCATTAGTCAATGGTACTCCATTTTCTATAGCTGTAGCACGAGCTGTAGCTTTATCTCCCATATTGTTAATACAATCTGGGCTAGGTCCTATAAATACAATCTCATGTTTTTTACATATTTTTGCAAATTCAGCATTTTCAGCTAAAAATCCATATCCTGGATGAATAGCTTCTGCCCCTGTAACTTCTGCTGCTGCTATTATATTTGGTATTTTTAAATACGATTCCGAACTCATTGCAGGCCCTATACATATAGATTCATCTGCTAACATCACGTGTAAACTATCTTTATCTGCAGTAGAATATACAGCGACTGTTTCTATCTCCAATTCCTTGGCTGCTCTAATTATTCTAACTGCTATCTCTCCACGGTTAGCTATTAATATTTTCTTAAACATTTTTTCCCTCCTAATTATTCTCCTATTTTAACCAATACCTTTCCGTATTCAGCTACCTCTCCATTTTTTACTGAAATTTCTTTTATTTCCCCATCAAACTCACTTTTTATATCAGTTTTTATACCTATCGCTTCTACATAACCAACTTTTTGACCTTTTTTCACAATCATTCCCATTGTAATCATAGGTTTTTCATCTTTATCTATATAATAAAATCTTCCTACACTTTCAGATATAATTTCCTTTATCTCTTTTGTTATAGCCACTTCTTCTGTCTCTTCTATTTCTTCGACCTCTTCTACACTCTCTTCCAATATTAATTTAGGTTTTTTTATAAAAAGCTTAAATTCTTTTTCCTCTATAGATATCTCTGTAAGTTGTGACTCACCTATAATTTTTATTATCTCATTGATAGTATTCATATCGTTTTTCATCTTGCCTCCCCATAATCTCTTTTAGTCGCTCTAAATTTTAACACATATAATATCTTCTTTCAAGAAATAAAATACACCTGTTATTTAATCTTCATTTTATTAATTCCCAAGAGTTCTCCTACCTGATGAATAAACTCTGCACTAGGTTCTAGTTTATATTTTTCTCCTAGCTCCACCACTCTGTTTCCATCATTTTCCCGGAGTGCAATATAGACCTTATGTTTCCCCTTATGATTCAACAGTATCTGTTTTAATTTTGGCAGTTTTACCTTGGTTTCTTCATCTATTAATATATAAATCTTAAAACTAGGAACCTCCACTATATCTTCTAAATATTTCAAATCTTTAACAACAATCTTTTTCTCTTCATTTCCACCAAAGAAATCCAGTTGAACGCTTCCTTCTAAATATACAGCATTATCCTCTACCAGGTAGTTAGACAGCCTTTCAAATTCACTGGGAAATACGGTGCAACTAATAGTTCCAAAATGATCCTCCAGGGTAAATACAGCCATCATCTGTTTATTTTTTTTAGTTATTATCTTTTTCACCCCACTAATTATTCCACAGGTTCTTACATGATGGGGTCTATCGACCTTTAGCTCCACCAATTTATCCAGTTCATAGACATTTAATATCTCGTTGTACTTATCCAATGGATGCCCGGTAAAGTAAAATCCAAGGTACTCTTTTTCTCCCTTTAGGATATTTTCTATATTATATTCTTCCATACTTCCCATAGCAAAACTTTCTATGGTTGCACGTGCTTCACCGAATAGGTTCATCTGTTGAATCTCATCTTCCTTCGCTACACGGGTTGCATAGACCAAAGATTTTTCTATACAACTATATTTTTCCCTTCTATTCCCCGGGAGACTATCCAATGTTCCTGATAGTACTAATGCTTCCAATGCTTTTTTATTCATCCCTATCTTCTTAGTTCGAATAACAAAATCTTCAAAAGTTTTATATCCACCAAACTCCTCTATATCTTTACTAAGTTTATCTATTATCCCTTCACCTAGATTTTTTATAGCTGACATACCAAATCTAATCAAATCTCCATCCACTATAAATTTATTACTAACTCTGTTTATGTCAGGTAAACCCACATTTAACCTATGTTTTTTAGCATCATCTATATATACAGCTAGTTTATCATTATTGCCACGTTCAGAGGTCATAAGCGCCGCATAGTAATACTTCGGATAATATTCTTTAAAGTATGATGTCCAATAAGCTATAAGCCCATAAGCTGCTGAATGAGACTTATTAAATCCATATCCAGCAAACTTATCTATAAGATAAAACACATCCTCTGCTACTTTTTTTTCATATCCATTTTTTATTGATCTTTCAATGAATATTAACCTGTTTCCCTCCATAAGTTCTGCTATCTTCTTTCCCATAGCACGACGAAGAAGATCAGCTTCTCCCAAAGAATAATTTGCCATAATAGAAGCTATTTTCATTACCTGCTCCTGATACAGTATTACCCCATAGGTTTCCTTTAATACCTCTTCCAAACTTTTGTGGGGATATTTGGCATCCTTCAATCCATTTTTTACTTCTATATAGTCATCTACCATGCCTGATCCTAGAGGTCCCGGTCGATATAGAGCTAAAACTGCTATCACATCATCAAAACTATTCGGTTTTAATTTTTTTAATAACTTTCTTATCCCTCTAGATTCTAATTGAAATACCCCCATGGTGTCTCCCCTTTGGAGGGCATCATATACCAGAGGTGCATCTAGCGGAATATCACTGAGTTCTATCTTCACTCCTACACCATCTTCTATATAATCTATAGTCCTTTGAAGTATAGTTAGATTTCGTAGCCCCAGAAAATCCATTTTTAACAACCCTAAATCCTCTAATTCCTTCATTTGATATTGGGTGCAGACCTGTTCACCTTTGGAGTCAGAATATAACGGCACATCATTGGTCAGGGGATCTCTAGTTATCACTACCCCTGCTGCATGGACAGAAGCATGTCTCACCTTATTTTCCAACCCTCTAGATATATCTATAATTTTTTTAGATTCGATATCTGTATTATAGGCTCTTTTAAACTCATCGACTTCACTAAGAGATCGATCTATTGTATAAAATTGAGGGATTAATTTCGCCAATTTATCCACCTTGTATAGAGGTATATTTAAAGCTCTTCCCACATCTCTTATAGCAGCTCTAGCCTTCATTGTTCCAAAAGTTATTATCTGGGCTACCCTGTCTTTACCATATTTTTTCCCTACATATTCTATAAGTTCATGTCGTCTTTCCTGACATATATCGATATCTATATCCGGCATAGATATCCGTTCAGGATTAAGAAATCTTTCAAATATAAGGTTGTATTTTATAGGATCTAATTCTGTTATCCCCAGAGTATACGCAACCATACTACCAGCAGCAGATCCCCTTCCTGGACCTATGGGTATCTTTTGTTTTTTGGCATAGTCTATAAAATCCCAGACAACAACAAAGTACTCCTCGTATCCCATCTTATTTATGATCTCCAGTTCATACTCTACTCTCTCTACGGTCTTTTCTTCTACCCCATTTGGATACCTTCTATCCAAACCATCATAGACTAATTTTCTCAGATACTCATGAACATCTTTAAATTCTTTCCCAACTTTATATTCAGGAAATTTAAATTTTCCAAATTCTATCTCTAAGTTGCATTTTTCCGCTATTTTCACTGTATTTTCCAGTGCACCTTCATATTTTCCTAATTTTTCTACAAGTTGATCTCTGCTCTTCATAAACAGTTCATTGGTCTGGATTCTCATCCTCTTCTCATCATCTATCTTACTTCCTGTCTGTATACAGATCAGTACATCCTGTAATCCATGTTGCCCGTAATGGGCATAGTGAACATCATTTGTTCCTACCACACAAAGATCATATTTTTTTGCCAATTTATATAATTTATCATTTAGTGAATATTGCTCTGGAATCCCATTATCCTGTAACTCTATATAAAAATCTTCCCTTCCAAATATATCTATGTAAGAGTTTATAATATCCTCTAATTCTGCAACAGTTTTTTCATCTCTAATGCCGCGTGCTATCTCCCCTTGCATACAAGCTGATAGTCCTATGAGTCCCTCACTGTATTTTTTTAATGTAGTTTTGTCTATCCTGGGCTTATAGTAAAAACCTTCTAAATACCCTATAGATGAAAGCTTCATAAGATTTTTATAACCCACTTCATTTTTAGCTAAAAGTACCAGATGATAGGTCTTTTTTTCCTTTTCTTCCATAGTACCCAAACTTATATATGCTTCCATCCCTAGGATTGGCTTTATCCCTCTTTTGCGAGCTTTTTTATGAAATTCTATGGCTCCAAACATATTCCCGTGGTCCGTGATTGCCACAGCATCCATCTTTAGTTCTAATGCACGATCTAAATATTCATCTATTTTACCTACTCCGTCTAGGAGGCTATATTCTGTATGTAGGTGTAAATGCACAAACTTATTTTTCATAGTTTCCTCCCATTTTTTAAATTTAAACCCTTCAGAATAAAAAAATGTTCTCTTTTCTATTATTATTATTTTATCACATTTTAACTGCGGTTTCTTAAAAACCTTGAATTTATTTCAAAAGAATAGTTAATTTTTTATAAATTTAAAAACCCTCCTACAAAACTAGATCTCTCTAGATTGTTAGAAGGGTTTTTAAATTTATTTCATCTTTCCTAATATATCTCTTACTGCCAATATCCCCATTACTGCTGCGATATTTAATCCACTTCCATAACCTGAGCTATCTCCTGCTGAATAAAGGCCCTTTACAGTAGTTTCCATATTTGAATCAATAGTCATCCTTGTACTTCTAAACTTGATCTCTGGAAAATATAACAATAGATCGTTAGATGCAAACCCAGGAGTTACCTTATCATGCACCTCTATAAATTCCATGATATTATCTAAGATCCTCTTTGGACAGGCCAGTGAGATATCTCCCGCTACATAATCCTTCGTTGTAGGTTCTATGTTCAGTCTAGACAGCCTTTCTTCCGTAGATCTTCTTCCTGCTTTCAGATCTCCATATGACTGACATAATACTTTTCCACCTGTAAGCATCGTTGACATTTTGGCAATAGAGGCTGCATATTCAAATGGCTGGTTAAATGGTTCTGTAAATGATTTAGTACATAATAGTGCTAAGTTTGTATTAGTTGATTTTTTATTCTTATATGCATGACCATTGGCTAACATAATATCATCACTATGCTTTTCTACCGCTATAAATCCACTTGGATTACTACAAAAAGTTCTCATCTTATCATTATATTTTTTTGTATAAAATACCATCTTTGCCTCATAGAAATTTTTATTGACAGTTTTCATCACTACATCAGGAATCTCTACCCTTACACCGATATCTACCGATCCTGCAGTATACCCTATTCCGTGTGCTTGGCACACTTTCATCATTTGCTTAGCCCCACTTCTACCTAAAGCTATTATGATATTATCACTATAAAAAGTTTTCTTCCCTTCTTTCGTCTCAACAACTGCCCCTCTTACCTTTCCATCTTCAATTACTAAATCTTTAAAATCTGAATTCGAGCTAAATTCTATACCTTTTTTTAAAAGAGTATCTATTAATTTAGAATATAGTTCTCTAGAACCATCAGTTCCTAAATGCATAGTAGGAGTATCTACTAATTGAATATTATTTTCAATACATCTTCTCTTTATTAATTCCATCTCTTCATTGTAAACTAATCCTGTAGGTTCATCATCGAATCCAAAACTCTTGTAAATATCTGCAACATACTGGATAGTCTCATTAACTAAAGTTTTACTTGTTATAGTATGTACATCTCCTCCTACTCTATAGTCCATATTGAATTTCGAATCTGAATAAGCTCCTGCTCCACTCACACCATAAATAATAGCACAAATAGGACATTTTACACATCTACCTAGCTTTTCTTTAGGACATACTCTTTTATCCAACATTTGACCCTTATCTATCACCATTATCTTAAGATTTGGATTTTTATTGATAGCTTCATATGCTCCAAAGACACTAGATTGTCCACCACCAGCAAATATAATATCATATTTCATTTTATACCTCCTAAAAATTAAAAAAATCTAAGTATATACATCAACATTAGTATACACTTAGATCATATTCTCTGTTTTCAAAGTTGCAAGTATCCATCTCATATTTCAACATGAGATTATTTAAACCTATATAGGTTAAATCCAATACTTTGCTTTTCATTTTTTTTCTCCTAAACTTATCTTATTTTTAAACCAGTATTAATTTTATCATCTTTTATATTTTTCTACAAGGATTCTTTTTAATTCAAGAGATCTAAATAGACTTCTTATTTTAATCTATTAAAATAAAGAACACTGTATTATTTTTTCATTAAAGATAAATCATATTTTATTTTTTACATAGTGTTTATAACTTTCTAACGATATACATAGGTCATATTTTTCCCCTTATTTTTCGCAATATATAATACTTTATCTGCATGATCTATAATTTTTTTTTCAATAAACCTTGTAGGAATAACACTTGAAAGCCCTATGCTGACAGTTATAAATTTAGAGGTGTCCACCCCTTCGTTGACTATTTGTAAATCTTCTATATTCTTTCTTATTTCCTCTGCAATTAATTTTTCTCCTTCTAAATCAGTTTCTGGCAGTAAAACTACAAATTCTTCCCCACCTAATCGTGCAACTTGATCCGTTATTCTTCTTAGAGTATTGTTGATTTTTTGTGCAACATCTTTTAGGCACTCATCTCCTTCAAGGTGGCCATATGTATCATTAAAGTTTTTAAAATTATCTATATCAATCATCAATGCTGAGAAAGAGCCCTTACTTCTAATGGTTCTAGCCCATTCTAATTTAAATATTTCTTCAAAGGCTCTTCTATTAAAAACTCCAGTCAATTCATCAATTCTTATGAGGTGATTAAGTTTTTTTTCTATCAATTCCAATTGAATAATTTTTTCCTCCAGTGCTCTTGTTTTCTCTTCAATTATTTTTGTCTGTTCATTGAGCTTAACGAGTACCTTTACTTTACTTTTTAGAATTTCATTGCTTATGGGTTTGTATAGATAATCAACCGCTCCTAATTCATAACCCTTAAATATGTATTCTTCCTCTTTATTAATAGCTGTAATAAAAATAATCGGAATATCTTTTGTTTTATGATTAGATCTCATCAATTCAGCAACCTCAAACCCATTCATTCCTGGCATTTGAACATCCAAAAGAATAATATCAATTTTTATTTTTAGTAACATTTTTAGAGCATCATTACCATTAGAAACGGTCAATATATTTAAATTTTCACCTTCCAAGATCGCTTCTAATGAAATTAAGTTCGCCTTAGTATCATCTACAATAAGTATATTAGTGCTACGGTTATTCACAGTTCTTTCCTCCCAATTTTTTTATGTATCTATTAATCAAATTTAAGCTCATAAGTTTAGATCTCGAAACATATTTTAGCGCTGATAAGGGCATAATATCAAAATAAGCCTCTTCGGGATCTTGTACAATACATTCTCCACCTAATCTTTCAATTCTTTCAAGTCCTAATGCTCCATCTGAATTAGCTCCTGTCAAGATTATTCCCAGTAAATCCTCTGTATATACCTCTGCTGCTGATTCAAAAAGTATATCGATAGATGGTCTTGAATAATTAACTTTTTCTTCAATCTATAAAGAAAAAGTATAATTTTCTTCAATAGAGAGATGATAGTCTGAAGGTGCAAAATAAATAACACCATTTTTTATCTCCTCTTTATCCTCAGCTTCTTTGATCATCAATTCATTTAAATTTTGATATATTTTTGAAAATCCATCTGCTCTTTCTTTAATATGGATCACAACAATTATAGGTAATTTAATAGTTAGTTCTAGGTCTTTCAACACCATCTTCAACGCTTCTACCCCGCCTGCAGAAGCTCCTATTACGATAGCTTTATGTTTCATATTAACACCCTATCTTCTTTTTATAAATTTTTGTAGCTGCAGTAATATTTTCAAATTTTTCATTGACACTGGTAAATCTTAAATTTTCTTTAGATCCGATACCGATTATCCCTCCAGGTATCAAACTTTCTTCAAACAGCTCTAAAACCTGATTTTGTAATTCCTTATTAAAATATATCAATACATTTCTACAGATAATTAAATTAGCATCAATAAAAGTTTTATCAATCACTAAATTATGTTCTAAAAATGTTACATTTTTTAATAGATCTTGATCAAATATAGCATGATCATATTTTGCAATGTAATAATCTGAAAAAGATTTTTTACCCCCCGCTTCTTGATAGTTCTTCGTCCATTTTTTTACATCTTCTATTGAATAGATTCCCTCTTTTGCAATATCTAATACTTTTTTATTTATATCCGTTGCATATATCTTTACCCTATTTAGCAGTCCTTCTTCCTTTAATAAAATCGCCATAGAAATTACTTCTTCACCAGTAGAACAACCGGCATGCCATATATTTATAGAGGGATATGTCTTTAGAAGAGGAATTACATTTTCCCTTAAATCTTTAAAAAAAATAGGAAACCTAAACATCTCTGTTACATTTATAGATAGATCTAGTAATATTTGTTTTAGCACCTCTCTATCGTAGAGCATTTTTTCTGTTAACTCCGTTATAGTTTTCAAGTCATCCAATTTGACTCTTCTTAAAACCCTTCTTTTCAAATGGCTTTTTGTATAATTTTTAAAATCATAACCATACCTCAAATAAATTCCTTCAATTAATAATTTTAATTCTATATTTTCTATTTCTAATAATTCTTTTCCCTTCATATTTTACAACCAAACCCTAAGTAATGACAATAATTTATTTTTATCAATCGGTTTAGAAAGATATTCATTGGCTCCAGCTTCAAGACAGGCATTTCTGTCGCCTTTCATAGCTTTTGCTGTCAAAGCAATAATCGATAAATCTTTAAATATATTCACCTTTCTTATCTCTCTGATAGCTTCATACCCATCCATAATCGGCATCATAATATCCATTAAAATCAAATCAGGTTTTTCTATATCCTTTAGTTTTTCAAGTGCTTCAATTCCGTCATTTGCTATTTCTACATTAATCCCATTCATCTCTAAAATACTAGATAATGCGAACACATTCCGCATATCATCATCCACGACTAATATTGTTTTATCTTTAAACATTTTGTCATCATCACTTATAACAACATTCTTATGTTTTTTTACATTATGAATAAATAGTTTAATCTCATCTAATAATCTCTGACTCGATTTATCTCCCTTAATAATAATATTTTCAACTTTATTTCTTAACTTTTTTTCCTCATCCATACAAATTTCTTTACCTGTATAAACTATTATTGGAATATTTGAAAAATTATTATCTTCTTTTAGTCTTTCTATAAATTCAAAATCATTATAATCTAATAATCCCAAATCTAATATCAATAAATCTATATTGTTTTCTCTTAGAATTTCTAATGCAGTTTCGCCCGATCTACTAGAAAAAATTTCAATATCTTTATAGTCATGTTTTATTAGTTGAATCAGTGCATCATTCTGTATCTTATTATCTTCAACCACTAATATTTTATCAACCTTATACCCACTCAGTTCAGCATTCTTTAATATATTTTCAATTTCAATTCTACTTACAGGTTTTTTAAAGAATTCTACATCTTTTTCAAACATGCTTTTTTCATAATCTCCACCACTAATAATATTAACCGGAATATCCTTTGTTCTTTTATTCTTCTTTAACCTTTCCAGTACTTCTAACCCATCAATTTTCGGCAATCCTATATCTAAAATAATTCCTATGGGCATATAATAGTCGGCAAGATATAATCCTACTTTTCCAGTTTCAGCAACAATTACTTTAAATTTCTTCGATCTGCTTATATCCATTATGATTTTTGCGAAATTTGGATCATCATCAATAATGAGCAACACTTTGTCATTATCATTAATATCATGTCTGTCATCCAATACATAGGGTACTTCTAAAGGTTTTTTAAACAGCTTTTCTCCCTCTTCCTTATTGATTTCTTCTATTAATTCATCAGATACCTTCTTTACAACATTTGTTTTCTCTTTTTCAAAATGAAAAGTATCGTATGTCACAGGTAATGTCAAAATAAATTTACTCCCAATGCTTCTAGTGCTTTCTACCTCTAACGCTCCATCTAATAATTTAGTGTATTTCATGGAAATTGAAAGCCCTAATCCTGTCCCACCAAATTCTCTGCTTATAGTACCATCTTCTTGTTGGAAAGCCTCAAAAATTGTTTTAATTTTGTCATCTGAAATTCCGATTCCAGTATCATTTATCTCAAATCTAATTTTATTATCATATTCTTTGATATTTAATTCAACACTCCCTTTTTCAGTAAACTTAAAAGCATTCGACATTAAATTTTTAATAATTTGTTTAACTTTAACTTCATCGATCATTATATTTTCAGGCAATTTCTCTGAAATATTGATTGAAAATTGAAGGTTCTTTCTAATTGCTATTTGTTCAAACATTCCTAATATTTCACTTTTAAAGTCTTTAATATTCATCTTTGAAATATTGACTTCCATTTTTCCAGCTTCAACCTTGGATAAATCTAAAATATCGTTGATTAGTTTTAATAAATCACCGCCTGATGTATTAATGGTTTTTGCAAACTCCTTTTGTTTTTCATTTAAATTTAAATTTGAATTCTTTTCACCTAATAATTCTGAAAGTATCATTATACTGTTTAAAGGTGTTCTGAGTTCATGGCTCATATTTGCAAGAAATTCAGATTTATATTTATTTGACAAAACTAAATCTTTAGCTTTTCTTTCTAGCTCTTTCTGACTATCATTAAGCTTGTTATTTTTATTTTCTAGCTCTTTTTTTTGTATCTCAAGCATCTCTGTATTTTCTTCTAACTCTTCGTTTATAACTCTTAATTCTTCCTGCTGACTTTCAAGTTCTGCTTGGGAATCTTTCAATGTAACTGATTGCGTTTCCAACTCTTCATTTGTAACCCTTAATTCTTCTTGTTGTATCTGTAGTTTTTCAGCATATTCATTTGCATCAACCAACAATTTTTCCACAGTTTCAAAATTTAAAATATTATTAATAGCAATCCCTATACTTGTTTTAGCTAATTCTAAAAATTCAATTACAAGATCAGAAAACTCCGATGTCGAAGCTATTTCTAAAACTGCTACAACTTTATTTTGATAGTTACATGGTATAACTACAATATTCGTAGGTATACTGCTCCCTACTCCAGAATTTATTGATAGGTGTATAATCATTTCAAGTCGACCACTTGAAATAAAAAAAGACCTTTTTTCATAAAAACCGATATAATGTAGTTACGACAACAAACATTAAAGGAGTTAATTTATGAAAAAAGGATATAAACATTTTAGCATATATGAA
>NZ_JBAHZY010000068.1:0-7177 GCF_037132775.1 Psychrilyobacter sp. | reverse complement strand
AAACGATCTTAAATTTGAACTTAGAAGAGTAAGTTTTTCATGTATTCATAATCAAAATCCCCCATATTGTTTTCTTAAATTATACCCTATTTTTTTGCTTAAGGTTAAACACTCTTTGTATGAATTTATACGACCATTATAGACTTTCTATTAACTTCAAAGCGAGATAAAAAAACTGCTAAAAGGTTTTTTAACAAGGCATTAAAATCTAAAAACAATGTTACTCCTAGAGTGATCACGATAGATAAGAGTGGAGCCAACCTTTCTGCAATCAACAGCTTGAAGCAAGAAAACTCTGATGTTTTGGGAAACTTGGAGATACGCCAAAACAAATATTTGAATAATATTATTGAGCAAGATCATCGCTTTATTAAGCGAATAGTAAAACATACCTTAGGATTTAAACACTTTAATACAGCTAAGCGTATATTGTCTGGAATTGAAATAATGAATATGATAAGGAAAGGGCAAGTCGATGGATTAGATCGAAATGCCCTTTTAGAATATAAATTTATAAATGAGTTGTTTGGAATTGTAGATTAAATAAAAAATCTTATAGGGATTTTATACTTTTTCATAATTGTTGCACCAGAACCTTTTAATCTGCTATATGGTAGAAATAAGTCAATTATATCAGGATCCTTGGATAAATAATATAAGGAATACACTGATAGGTCACTTAATTTTAGGAAAAGGGTTTTTATGGAGTGATTTGCTGGCCTATACAATTGGAGTAATAACGGCATGTGCTTTTGAGGGATTACTTTTAAAAAAATATTCCGTCAATTCAGATTGATGATTTTAGAAAACTAGTAGATCAATTTACTAAAAAAGAGGTGTTTATTGTGCATAATCAAAAAGTCATAAAACTTAAAGAAATTAATTCTACTATATGGTTATTATTCATATTTAATATTATTAGAATCCCAAATTCAATAATTGGTCACAGTATAATAATATATGAGAATTATGCTCCATTTAATATAGGTTTTAAATCTATTTATAATAACTATATAATTTTTTCACAAATGATAATTCCTATTTGTGTCGTTATCATATTAATTGACTTAATACTTTGCTACCAAAAAAAAGATATGAGTATAGGTAATCATTTTATTTGGACATTGCAATATATTGTGATAATACATGTAATTCTTCCATTCGTAGCGGGGGGAGTTGTGAAATCAGGATGGCTTTCTTATAATTACAGTACTCTATATTTTTCAATTATTTTTTCCTCTGCAAAAAATATTTTAACCGCTGTAATATATATTATATTTTATGGAATTTCATTATTATCTTACTCCTACTACAGACAAAAATCTCTAAATGTGAAATCATTTAACTTTACAAAACAAGTTTTCTTAATGATGATAGTATATATAATTTTGTTTATTTTTATTTGGTTATTATCAATTAGTTTGCAGGATCTATCACTTGGACTAATGTCACATATGTCAGTAGCTTAATCTATTTGGGCATTATTAGGGAACTATATTAAATCTGAAAATAGGTGAAAATGATTAATCAAGACTTTAAATACGTTTCTCTGGTTTCCCCAAAATTTAGAGTAAATCAGGTTCTTAAATATTAATGGAAGCACTCTTCTTCTCATCATCTTTACTGTTAAGTAATAAAAATAGTAGTAATAGAGGCCTAGTGTCGTTTTATCGAAAAAAGTCACCAAACAGTCTAAAACCATTTAAATAACCTATACTTTGGTCAAAACAAAATAAATTTAGGAGTATTTAGACCATTTTTTTACTAATTTCAAGAGTCTAACTTATTATAATTTTATAGACCATTTAAAGAAAATAAAAAAGAGATAGCTTTAATTTAAGGTTATCTCTTGATTTTATTAGGCTAAATATATGAATGGTGAAAAACGGAGCGAAGCCTTTAATAATTATAATCCCCAAGATTTAGTTTTTTTGTTCTTTGTTTTTAACATCAATGGTTCTCTGATTCTATTTATTAATAATTCTTTTTTAGAGTGTCTTGTGAAGGTTTTCGTTTCAAAATTTAAAGATATCTTTTTACATTTATATTTTTTAGCTAGAAAAAAAAATTTTGTTTTATATTTATCAAAAATATCTTCTTTACAAATCACATTAAAAATTCTGTTTTCTACTGACCAAAAACAATTACTTTCTAGACCAATAATCTCTCCTTCTACACACTGTTCTTTCTTTAGAGTAACTTTTACAGTTGCCATACTAGACCTCCACTTTTCTATATGATTTTATCATAGTCAAACGAAAACATGATTGTCCAATATTTATACTAACACCAATAATTAAAGATCTATTTTCTATACTATCAAAAACTTATCATTTTTTTAGCAGCTTGATTTATAGATCCATATCTTTTTTCATTCCTAGCCTAAACCTAATCAATATACTTTTACCTTAGGGATAATATAAAACGTCATCTTTTGTTTGTGGTACTACTTCCCCTATTTCATTAGATTTTCTAATTAACAAAAATATTGTGTTATAGAATAATATCTAAAATCATTTTAAAAGCTTATTTCTAATAGGTTTCCTACTTAACAAAATGCACTTTTGTTAAGTAGGGAATACAAGTTTTTTAAAATTAAAAAAGGTTCTTGGATATATTAAGTTTTGAATCTCCTATCGCAAACAAAATTAATAAAAGCACATATTACGGAACTTTCACATAAGTGTTTATATTTTAATTAAAATATTTTATTAATTATGGAAGGAATTTCCTTATATTAGTATATATACATAATTATATAAAGGAAATTATTTAATTATTTTTTTAGAAACATTGTATGTAATGGTATACGTTTGTAAATTTATAACTAATTTTATTTTTTCTCGACGTATAATTATTAAATTCTAATATTAAAAAGGAGGAAATATGAAATATTTATAAAAAAAAATACAAAGGAGGATATCAATGAATAAAATTGGGTTGACAAAAAATTTAATTATCGACACCGATATGGGTTGGGATGATGTTTTAGCAATATTATTACTGTTAAAAAATCCGAATTACCATATCTTAGGTATTACAGTTACTGGATGTGGTGAGACACATTTGGATCAAGGAGTTGATTTAGCACTCCGTCTTTTAACACTTGGAAATCAACCGGATGTAACTGTCTGTGCAGGAGCATCTAAACCAAGTCAGTACAATCACCAGTTTCCGAATACATTTAGAGATATGATGGATGAAGCCTGTGGTTTGAAAAATCTTCTTCCTGAACCTAAAGGAACTGTGGATAAACGTAAAGCTTGGGAATTTATTAAAGATAGTTTAGCTGAGGAAGAAAATCAAATCACAATTCTTTCATTAGGTGGTTTAACAAATATAGATCATTTGCTGAAGCTTGATCCTAAACCAGAAGTCAAAAATATCGAACGTATTGTAGTTATGGGAGGAGCAGTTAATGTTGATGGCAATATCGCAGCTTTAAATAATTCTAAAGCAGAATGGAATCAAGGTCCTGAATATTCTACTAATACTTATGCAGAATGGAATATCTTTTTAGACCCACAAGCAGCAGAGAATGTCTTTAATTCAGAAATACCGATCAAGTTAGTCCCATTAGATGTCTGTGATTACGCTATTTTGGATGAAACATATTATAATTTAATTACTGCAAAAGATAATGTCGCAAAATTTGCTAAGCAATTGATTTTAGAAAAAGTCAAAGGTCCAGCTAAAGAAGATATTCCTCTACCTATATTTGATCCATTGGCTGCTATTGAAATGACTAATGATTTACGAAAATCAATGGTCATATCAGAACGAATTGCTGTTAAGACTGAAGAATTTTTTGAAGATAATACTTGTGGACAAACCTATAAGACCCTTGATACTTCCGTACCTGAGATGGAAGTGGTCGTTTCCATTTCTACAGTTGAATTTAAAAAAGCTTTTAAGAATGCCATAAATTCTCCATTAAAGCCTCTAGTTACAGAAAATATCAAAAAAAATATAGGTATTTTAATTTTCAACCAGATTGAAATTCAAGATTTTGCAGGAGCATTTGAAGTGTTTGGTGCTGCGCGAAATGCTGATAACACACCAGTATTTAATACCTTCTTAATTGCAACTGATAAAGACCCTAAGCTTTGTAATGCAGGAGTTCCACCTAAAAAAGGAACTGGAAGTTTTTTTGATATTACGCCAAATCATACAATAGATCACCATCCTCATATAGATATTTTATATGTTGTAGGTGGAGAGGGAATCGATGAATTAGTTAAACAAGAAGAAAAAAATCCAGCTTTGATTAAGTGGATTACTAAAGTTTCGGATACTGCGGATTATGTTGCAGGAACTTGTTCTGGAGTTTTGCTACTAGCTTTAAGTAAACAGCTAAAAAATATGAATGTTACTACACACCATGCACGTTTCAATGAATTAAAGCAGATGAGTGATAAATATAATTTAAACTTGAATGTCTTTGATACTCGAAATGGAGAAAACTATATTCATGATTTGAGTTCGAAATTTATGACTTCAGGAGGGGTTCATTGTGGTATTGCGATGGCTTTGCATATTGTTGAGTTATATCAAGGGTTAGAAGCTAAAGAAGCTTTGGCAAAAGATGTCTTAGAATATACGATACCAAGAGGGGTAGCACATCCTAGCTCGTATAAAACGCACCATATGGATCCTCAAAACTTTGTCTTAGGTTTCTCTCATTTGAATATTATAATGGCTGATATGAAGATGATGGATGAAGCAACAAAATTTTACCGAAATACTCTTGGCTTTAGAGATTCCTGGAGCGTTTGGCTATCTAAGGAAGCTTGTGCTCATTTTGCAAGAGATGCGGGATTTGAAGATGGGAAAGGGAAAGTGATGGTTCGTTTCTTAGTTCATCCTAATGCTCAATTCCATATTGAATTAATGTATTATGTTTATCCGAAAGGTGAGCAAGAAATAACTTACCATAAAACTAATGATGTAGGTGGTATTCGTCATATTGCACTGGAAGTAAATAATATTTTACAGGTATATGATTGGTTGAAAGATCAAGAGGGTGTAACTATGCTATCAAAAACACGACCTGAGAAACTCAATCCTGATCCACAAACCTATTTCTATTGGATAGATCCTTATGGAGTGCAGTGGGAAATGGAAGAAGGGCGTCCTATGGCACGAGTTATTAATGGAATTATTGGTTAGATTTTATACCTTTAATAATAGTTTTATTTGTTAAAAGGAGGATCAGCATGAAAAAATATTTGAAAATTGCTCTTACACTGACTTTGCTTTTATGGATAACAGCTTGTACATCAAAGACACTGATTAGAACCAACAGGGAAGATATCCAAAACCTTAGATATGTAACTGTGAATGAAATTGGATTAAGCCTTCCTACAAGTTCAATTGTTGTAGGATTTGATATTGATGACACAGTACTTTTTTCTAGCCCGGGCTTTAATTATGGACTTGAAAATCAGGATGGCCCTGGCGGGACAAACCTTTATGGGGGTGATCCATTGCAATCACAGAAGTTCTGGAATGATATGAATGGGAAATTTGATAAGTTTAGTCTTCCAAAAAAATCAGGAGGGGAATTGGTTAAGATGCATTATACAAGAGGAGATAAAATAGTATTTATCACAGCTAGAAATAGCTCTGATAAATCAATTGTGTCCCAAGTCTTGGCACAAAGTTTTGGGGTTTCCCAGCCTGAGGTTATTTTTACCTCTGGGACATCTAAAACAAAAGTTATGAACGATAAAGGTGTAGATATTTATTATGGGGATGCTGATTCGGACATTAGTCAAGCAAAGAAAGCAAAGGCTCGTCCTATACGAGTAATACGTTCACATCTATCAACTAATAATACCCCTTTTAACCCTGGTAAATTTGATGAGGAAGTACTCATCTATTCTGAAGAATAATGTGAATCTCACATCATCTGACATTTCAAAATATATATTTACATTACCTTTTATGGTTCTGGTGCAACAATTTTTATAAATAACTTATTTGGAATTAATGCTTAGAAACAGATTAAATCAAGAAACTTTATGGTTAGAATAATTGTTGCAACAGAACCCTTTTTTTATTATCTTAATTTTATAAGTATATTATCTAATTAACAATTTGCACTTTTGTTAATTAGATAATATACTTATAAAATTAAGATATAAGTCATTAAATACATCATTATGTAATTTATATAAAATATTTTACCAACTTATTGAGTGAAAGTACCATAACATTTCTTTTGTAACATTTATATCCAATATCCTAAAAAGAGCAATTAGATAAACTAAATCTATTTGTCCTTTTTTAGTTGTGTAACTATGATTTTTAAGACTATAATCCATTTCATGTTAGGTCTAACATGATTAAAATCTGAAATAGCTTAGAAACGAAATTAGAGAGCATTAAAACTTTAAATTTGAAAAAGTAAATATAGACCTGAAAAATTGATTTTATTATTATTTTAAAGTATACTTAAATAGTAGTTGATAATCTTAAAAGAATAAAAGGAGGCGGGTAAAATGAAAATAATAATAGGATTAATGTGTACAATAAAGATAAAAAATATAAATTTAGAAAAGAAGACATCGAGTTTCACCCATTACACTCATGGATGGTGAAAAAATATTTCCACCACCAACTATCTGATGCTACTATGACAGAAATGTTTGGGAACCCTCACGAAGAACTTAGGGACTTGTTTAAGGAAGTTTAATTTAATATCATCTGGAGACGAAAACAATTTTAGTGTCAATAACTATAAATCAATTTAGCAATATTTTTTTAAAGCTCTCACCTTATTTAAACAATATTTCAAGAAAGTGAGAAAATGAGGCAACCTAAGAGCAAACTTTTCAGGCCTTTATTCTGTTTTAAACCGAGTGTAACAGACTTTAGGTGATTATTATCCACAAACTTGTCTGCTAATACAGATTTAATTTATGAAGTAGGAGAAATTCACTCTACATTTAACTTAAATAATCGGTGTATATATTATGTATTTATTATAGTGAGGTTAATATTGTCAGAAATTAAAAGGAGGAAAATATCATGTTTGATAAAATTAAAGAATTTGCCCAAATTTTTTTAAAGATTTATCTTGAGGTATTTTGTGACAGAACAAGAACATACTATAATAGAGGTTTTGCAAAAGAAAAACTAGGGGATTATGAAGGGGCTCTTGAAGATTTTAATA
>NZ_JBAHZY010000061.1:0-7400 GCF_037132775.1 Psychrilyobacter sp. | reverse complement strand
CTGCTATTGACATACAAAAAATAAAGTTCTAATATATTAAAAACGAGAAGCAATAATTAAAGAATTATTACTCCTCTTTTTATAAAAGTTTTACATTAATTTTTAGAGTTTACACAAAACTTGCAACAGCCCCAAAAAATTATTTCAAATAGTAAAATAACTCTTCTAGTATAAATAAAAATAGGAGAATATTCTCCTGTTTTTATTTTCAGATCATTTTATTTCTAAACCTGTCTATTAGACTTCCCAATCCCAACAAAATTAAGAATAATTTTATCAACCACCCTATAAATGGTAAACTTATCAAAATTATTAAAACAAGACTAGATAATAAAAGCTTAAGAAAATTTATTTTATTAAAATATTTAGTTGCTATAATTAGATTTGCTATGGGAGTAGCCAAGAACAGTAAGATCATATAAAATAATATTAGTAAGATCCCTATGGGGAATCCTAAAATTGTAATAAATAATAATACAGCAGCTACTGGGGTGAGGACTAGACCTGCGAATCCCTTAAATAAAATTAAACTTTTATTATTTAAATATCTCTCTAGCCTATCTTCTCCCAAGTGTTTTTTCAGTTTAAAAATTATATAGGTAAGTATAAACAGATAAAACACTGAAAATAGTTTAAATGGTAGAAAAGTGAAGTGCCTTTCATAGGTATAACTTTTTTCTGTCTTTTTTACAAATTCTCCCATTACATGTCCTTCTATTACAGGCAATTTTTCCTTATAATAGATGTTCCCTTTAACAACTGCCCCCTTAGATACCAGCAGATTTCCATCTATGTCTATATCACCACTTATTATTACTCCTTGAGAAATAATAACATTTTCTGCAATTATCTTAAGGTTCCCACCTACAGGAGCATTTATATATAAATTCTTAGCCATTATATTTAAATTTCCCTCTACTAATCCGTCTATTGTAACATGTTTCCCCGCTAGGTAGAGTTCTTTTGACCTACTTTTTATTGTAATTATTTCACCCGCAATAATTACACGTCTAGATGAATTCCTATCTATAAGTACTTCTCTACCTGCTACAACCAAATCTCCTTCACCCTTATCATTTACAACTACATTTTCACCTATTTCAAATTTCCCAAAAAGATTTTCCGATTCTGAAAAACTAAAAACTGAAATTAGAATTAAAAATAATATAATACATATTTTCTTCATCCTTACCTCCTCTTTTTATTTTTTATTAAATTCCCCAAGAACCTCAAACTTTAAGCAATAGACTAAATAGTGAGAGTACATCAATTCTAGTTACATAACTTAATATACTGCATATTATGCTGATTTCTTTTAAAATAAAAAAAGTAACGTGACCTTATATTAAAAAATAAAATTTGACAGATCTAATTATTTTTGTTAATCTAATATAAGAAATTTTAAGGAGGCGTTAAATTTGAAAAACAAAAGATTGCTAGTAATACCAATTGAATTCAATAATGTATTTCAATTTAACAAATTTTTATTTTTAAAAGATGTTCCCTATATAGCATATGGATCTCTATCTTTGTTTTTAAATTTTAATAATAATTTTATTCTAAAGAATAATGACTAATCTATTTTAGTTATTATTCTTTTTTTTAAGCATAAACTTATGAGAACCCAGGAGGCGTTATGAAGGCAAAATTGATATTAGAAAATGGAATGGTATTTGAGGGAAAGGCTTTTGGATATATAGAGGAAGCTGTAGGAGAGTTAGTGTTTAATACATCTATGACAGGATATCAAGAGGTCCTTACCGATCCATCTTACTATGGACAAATAGTTGTAATGACTTATCCGATGATAGGAAACTATGGTCTTAATCTAGATGACTTAGAAAGTGATGGTGCAAAGGTAAGGGGATTTGTAATAAAAGAACCTGCTAAACTACCGAATAACTTTAGATGTGAGATGACCCTGGATGGTTATTTAAAACAACATAAGATAATGGGCTTTAAGGGGATTGATACAAGACATCTGACTAAGATCATAAGAGATAACGGATCTATGAAAGCTATCATCACCATCGAGGAACTTACACAAAAAGAAATTAAAAATACAATGAAGGATTTTTCAAATATAGATGCAGTAAGTATAGTCAGCACAAAAGAGATCTATGAAGCTCCCTGTGGTGCAGAAAAAGTAAATAAAAAAATTGGAATGATTGATTTTGGAATAAAACAAAACATCATCAGATCTTTTCATAAGAGAAACTGTGATCTGACCGTCTTTCCATGGAATACCACTGCCGAGGAGATCTTATCCTATGATCTAGATGGAGTATTTTTATCCAATGGACCTGGAGATCCCGCTGACCTAACAGGTGTAATAGATGAGATAAAAAAGATGGTTGGGAAAATACCTATTATTGGAATATGTTTAGGACACCAGTTGCTGGCTTGGGCATTAGGCGGATCCACTAACAAGTTAAAGTTTGGTCATAGGGGAGTCAACCATCCAGTAAAAGATTTGGAAAAAAATAAGATATTTATCACATCTCAAAATCATGGGTATGTGGTAGACAAAATGCCAGAAGGTGTAGAGATAACTCAAATAAACTTAAACGACAACTCCGTAGAGGGAATGAAAGATTATAAGAATAAAATAGCATCGGTACAATACCACCCAGAAGCAGCGCCAGGACCAGAAGATTCTCAATATGTATTTGATAATTTCATCAAGATGCTGAGATAGAAATTTATGATGTAAAAAAGAAAACTATGGATTAATATTATACGTTGGTTTCTTTAACCAAGAGAAACTATAAAAAGAAGCGTCATCTATTTGGTAAATTCTTTTAAAGTGAGGTAATTCAATGTTAGATAAAAATATAAAGAAAACCCTTGTAATAGGATCGGGACCAATTGTAATAGGACAGGCTGCTGAATTTGATTATTCTGGAACTCAAGCTTGCGAGGCATTGAAGGAAGAGGGAGTAGAAGTAGTATTAATAAACTCTAACCCCGCAACTATCATGACAGATAAAAGTGTAGCCGACAGAATATATATCGAACCCATTACATTGGAGTTTGTAACTAAGGTAATAATAAAGGAAAAACCAGATTCAATCTTAGTAGGGATGGGTGGACAAACTGCACTTAATATGGCGGTGGAATTAGAAGATAGTGGAATATTGGCTGAACACAATATCAAGGTATTGGGAACAAGTATCAATTCTATAAAAAGGGGAGAGGACAGAGACTTATTTAAAGATGCTATGAACAAGATAGGGGAGCCTACCGTAGAGAGTGTGATAGTTGAAAATCTAGAAGATGGATTAGAATTCGCTGCAAAAATAGGGTATCCATTAATTGTAAGACCTGCATATACACTGGGTGGTACTGGTGGAGGGATGGCAAATAACCCTCAAGAGTTAGAAGATATCCTGTTAAAAGGATTGCTTTTATCTAGAGTAAGACAAGTATTAGTTGAAAAATCGATCCTTGGATGGAAAGAAGTAGAATATGAGGTAATGAGAGATATAAATGGTAATAGGATTACAGTGTGTAATATGGAAAACATCGATCCAGTAGGAATCCATACAGGAGATAGTATCGTAGTAGCTCCATCTCAAACATTATCTGATAAAGAATACCAAATGCTCCGAACATCTGCACTTAACATCATAGATGAGATCGAGATTGTAGGAGGGTGTAATGTACAGTTTGCTCTCAACCCTGATTCATTTGAATATGCAATTATAGAGATAAATCCTAGAGTATCTCGGTCATCAGCACTAGCTTCTAAAGCTACCGGTTATCCTATTGCAAGGGTAGCAGCAAAATTATCATTGGGGTACACTCTAGATGAAATAAAAAATGAAGTTACAGGGAAAACATATGCTTGTTTTGAACCGGCACTAGATTACATAGTAGTGAAGATTCCAAAATGGCCGTTTGATAAGTTTGAAAAAGCGGATAGAAAATTAGGTACAAAAATGATGGCTACTGGAGAGATCATGGCTATTGGAAACAACTTTGAAGCTGCATTTTTAAAAGGTATCAGATCATTGGAGATTGGGGAATACAGCTTGGAGCATAAAGCATCTAAGATAAGATCTATGCAGGAACTAAAAAAGAGAGTAGTAAGCCCGGACGACGAAAGAATATTTGATTTAGCTGAGATGCTAAGACGTGGATACACTAAGGCTATGTTACAGAAAATTACTGGGATGGACCCATTCTTTATGGAAAAACTTCAGTGGATAGTGACACAAGAAGAAATTTTAAAGAGGACTAAATTATCTGACCTTACTCCTAAAAACCTTAGAAATTGGAAGAAAAAAGGATTCTCAGACAGAGCTATGGCGGAATTTATGGGCCTAAATGAAGATGATATAGTTGCTAAAAGAAAAGAATTAAATATTATACCTGTATACAAGATGGTAGATACCTGTGCTGGAGAATTTGAAGCCTCGTCATCTTACTATTACTCAACCTATGATCTATATGATGAAGTAGAAATATCAGACAGAAGAAAAATTATAGTAATAGGGTCTGGTCCTATCAGAATAGGACAGGGAATTGAATTTGACTATTGTACAGTACACGCAGTAAAAGCATTGCAAAAATTGGATATAGAGACTATCATTATAAACAATAATCCTGAAACTGTTTCTACAGATTTCTCAACTGCTGATAAATTATACTTTGAACCATTAGTGCTAGAAGATGTCATGAATATAATTGAAAAAGAGAATCCAGAAGGAGTTATCTTACAATTTGGTGGGCAGACTGCTATAAAATTAGCTAACGATTTAGCAGATTTAGGAATTAATATTATTGGTACTTCCGCTGATATGATAGATGCTGCTGAAGACAGAGAGAGATTTGAAGCTATCTTAGAAAAATTAAATATAAAGAGACCAAAGGGAAGAGCCGTTTGGAATATTGAAGATGGTGTAGCAGAAGCTGAAAAAATAAAATACCCAGTTTTAGTAAGACCTTCATATGTATTAGGTGGACAAGGGATGGAGATTTGCTACTTAGAGGAAAATTTAAAGGGTTATTTAGAAGCTTCTTTCATCAGAGATCCTAAAAACCCAGTATTAGTAGACAAATATTTAAATGGTGTAGAAATCGAAGTAGATGCTATCTGCGACGGTGAAGATGTTCTTATTCCTGGAATAATGGAACATCTTGAGAGAGCGGGAATCCATTCTGGGGATTCGATTACAGTTTATCCTCAGCAAAATCTATATGAGGGAACGGAAGAAAAAATTTTAGAGATCACTAAAAAATTAGCTAAAGAATTAAATATAATAGGAATGATGAATATACAATTTATAGCCTATGAAAATGAATTATATATAATAGAAGTAAATCCAAGATCATCTAGAACAGTTCCTTTTATCTCCAAGATAGCTGGAGTTCCAATGATCGAGCTAGCAACAAAAGTAATGCTAGGACAGAAATTAGCTGATCTGCCATACGGTATAGGAATATATAAAAAACCAAATCTAGTAGCAGTAAAAGTACCAGTATTCTCTACAGAAAAACTTGGTGGAGTAGAAGTATCATTAGGGCCTGAAATGAAATCCACAGGAGAAGTACTAGGGATAGGAAATAATATGGACGAAGCTATCTACAAGGGTCTTGTAGGAGGATACAGAATCCATGAAATTAAAAATAAGAGAGTTTTAGCCACTATAAAGGAAAGTGATAAAGATGAGTTCCTAAGTTTAGCTAAAAGACTTGTAGGTCAAGGGTGTACAATGATTGGAACGGATGGAACTGCTAAATACCTAAATAATAATGGTGTCCCATGTGAGACTATCAATAAGATCAATGAAACATCTCCTAATATAATTGATAAATTAAAAACTCAACAAATAGATCTACTTATCAATACTCCTACAAAGGCAAATGACGCCCAAAGAGATGGATTTAAGATAAGAAGAACTGCTATAGAATATGGTGTAGAAGTATTAACTTCACTAGATACACTAAATGCAGTATTAAATATCATGGAAAAAGATGTAAATACTAGAGATTTAGACATCTTTGATATCAGCAAGATATAACAATCTCACCTAAATATAGTTTTTCCCTTTTGAGGGAGTGACCAAGTCAAAATTTAAGTTTTCCTCTCCCTCTAAGGGAGAGGGGGTTCATCAGAACCGGAGAGGATTATAGGAGGGAAAGAAATGAAAGAAATACTATCATTAAACAATTTAACTGTGAAAGACATCCTCAGCATCTTAGATAGGGCAAAAAAGTTAGAAAATAACCCTAAACCTTGTAAGTTAGAGAATACAATTTTATCCACTGTATTTTTTGAACCATCTACCCGTACTAAGCTATCTTTTATAAGTGCTATGTATAGATTAGGAGGAAAGGTAATAGAATTAGATGGAGGAGGTAATAACTCCCTAAAAAAAGGGGAAACAATCTCCGATACCCTCACTATGATGGGCCTCTATACTGACATTATGGCAATTAGGAGTCCCTATGAGGGAACAGCCAAGAGAGCCAGTGAGATTTTAGACATACCTGTAATAAATGCAGGTGATGGTGCTAACCAACATCCTACCCAAACTTTACTAGATCTCTATACTATACAAAAGGAAAAAGGCCAACTAGATAATTTAGTGATTGCTTTCGTAGGAGATCTCAAATATGGAAGAACTGTTCATTCATTAGCTAAGGCATTGGATAAATTTAGTGGAAATAAGATTTATTTTATAGCTCCTCCTGAGATGCAAATCCCATCATATATATTAGATTCTCTCTCTTTGGAATATGAAGTTCTAGAAAACTATGAAGCTATTATGAAGGGTGTGGATATTCTATACATGACTCGGATACAAGAGGAAAGATTTGATGATCCACAAGATTTCAAGAAATGTTCTGGTAAATATCAAATAGATAAAGAAATTTTAAAAATATCCAAACCTAATTTAAAAATTCTTCATCCATTACCTAGGGTAGGAGAGATCCATACAGATCTAGATTCTACTCCAAATGCTGTTTATTTTTCCCAGGCTAAAAATGGTATTTTTGTAAGGCAGGCCATTATGAGTTTACTCATGGAAAGTCATATTAAACCTGTATATGACGGGATAGACAAAAATTGTGAAAATACTAAATGTATCTCACAAATAGAAGATTTAGGAGGGAAGTGGATAGATTTCAAAGGGAAAAAAGTATGTTTCTACTGTGAAAAATAATTGTTTTACATAGAAAAAGAGGTATAAAATAGGGTCTGTCCCAAATTACGTGTAAATTACATTTCTTAGCTGATAGAGGGTATCTTAATTGGGGGCTGTTGCAAGTTTTGTGTAAACTCTAAAAATTAATGTAAAACTTTTATAAAAAGAGGAGTAATAATTCTTTAATTATTGCTTCTCGTTTTTAATATATTAGAACTTTATTTTTTGTATGTCAATAGCAGAGCC
>NZ_JBAHZY010000049.1:0-25128 GCF_037132775.1 Psychrilyobacter sp. | reverse complement strand
AGGCTTAGGGGGACATGTTATTGAGATGCTTGCAAGGATAGGAGTAGGAAACCTTATCCTTGTAGATTTTGATAAATTTGAGATAACTAATTTAAACAGGCAGATAATATCTTCGGAAGATAATTTAGGCTTGTTTAAAGTAGAGGAAGCCAAGAAAAGGGTGGAGTCCATAAATTCAGAAATAGAAGTTGTGGCAGTCAACAAGAAGATATCCATTCATAATATAGATGCTATCATAAAAGATGCAGACATTGTAGTAGATGCACTGGATTCTTCTGTATTAAAAAAGGTTGTAGAACTGTCTTGTGATAAAAATAATATTCCTATGGTTCACGGAGCTATAGGTGGGTGGATAGCGCAGGTAGCAGTGATTATGCCTGGAGATTTTATTCTGGAGAAAATTTATAAGGGTGATGACCTAGAAAATAAGATGGGAAATCCTAGCTTCACTCCTGCTTTGGCAGCTTCTATCCAGGTAGGAGAAGTGATTAAATTTTTGTTGAAAAAAGGGGAATTATTAAAAAATAAGGTTTTATATATTGACCTTGAATATAATAGTTTTACGAGATTGAAAGTGTAGTAATTGAAATAGAGGGGTATGATCCTAGGATTATTCCTCTCTGTTTTAGTAGTTCAATGTTTTCTTAATGAAAACAATAAAATCGTGTTAATATATATTATAAAATAAATTAAGAGAAAGGAGATATAAAAGATGTTTTTTGTATTAAAGAGTAGGTATAGAAGGGAAAAAATAGAGTTATTGGGAAAGATAGATAAATTGAGAGGGAGACAAGAGGAGTTAGGAAGGGACAAATTAGAAATTCAGAATGAAACTAAAAAAATAGAGGAAGAAAATACCATATTAAAGCAAAAATTAAAAATTAGAAACGGTGAATTAAGGGAATTGAAGGTGAAATTAGGTGATATAGATGGAAGATTGAAAGTAAAAGTGGAGGAGAAAACAAGAGAATATGAAGAAAAGATGAAGAGGATGCAGTCTTCCTATGATAAATTAATATTTGAACTGGATGAGCTGAGGCATAGATAGGTGCTTACTCTCTCCTCTTTGGCGTTTTCTCTAACAATAGAGAAAACTATAGACAAATTTGAGAGTGAGATCTTTAAAAAGAATTGAAATTAAGGTATAATTTATAGAAATAAAAGGAAAAAAAATAGGAGGAATTAATGAGTATAATAACTAGAAAAGAGGCTGCTAAATTAGTTGAAAAACTAAAAGAAAGTGGAAAAAAAGTGGTCTTTACCAATGGGTGTTTTGATATCTTACATGTGGGACATCTTAGATATTTAAATGAAGCCCGTGAATGTGGTGATGTATTGATCGTAGGAGTTAACTCTGACGATTCTGTGAGAAGATTAAAAGGGCCTACAAGACCTATAAATGGTGAGATGGATAGAGCAGAATTATTGTGTGGATTAAAAGCTGTAGACTATTCTGTAATATTTCCAGAGGATACCCCTGTAGAGATAATAGAGGAATTGAAACCGTCTATCCATGTAAAGGGAGGAGATTACAAGAAGGAAGATCTTCCTGAAACTGTGGTAGTAGAGAGAAATGGAGGAGAAGTAAGAATTCTTACTTTGGTGGATGGAAAATCTACCTCCAATGTAGTGAGAAAGATAGCGGAGAATAAGTAAAAAAGGGAGAATAATAAAATGAAGAGAATATTATCATTTGAGGAGTTGACGGAATTAGCAGTTAAACTAGCTGGATTTGTAATTCCAAATGACGTGATAGCACTGATAGGAGATTTAGGGACAGGAAAAACAACACTGACTAAAACAATAGCAAAAGAAATAGGGATCACTGGGAATATAAAAAGTCCGACATTTAATTATGTACTAGAACACCTAGGTGGAAAGATGCCCTTATATCATTTTGATGTTTATAGACTGTGTGACCCTGAGGAAGTATATGAGATTGGATATGAAGATTATCTGCATAATGATGGATTGACAATAATAGAGTGGGCCAACATAATAGAGACGGAGTTACCCAAGGAATATATAGAAATAAAAATGTATCACAGAGATGAAAATTCTCGTGAAGTTGAGATGAGATTTGTTGGGAATGAAAAGAGAGAGAAGGAGTTAAATAAATTATGGTAGTATTAGGAATAGATGCTTCTACTAAAACAGGTAGTGTAGCATTATACGATAGTGAGATAGGAATTTTATCGGAAATAAATGCAAATATAAGATTGAATCATTCAGATTCTTTGATGACCATAGTAGATATGGTATTTGATCTGGCTAAGCTTAAACCAAGGGATATTGACAGGGTAGCTGTCAGTATAGGGCCTGGATCATTTACAGGGATAAGGGTAGGAGTAGGAACAGCTAAAGGCTTAGCTTACAGTATCGGTTGTGATATCGTAGGGATTAATGAATTGGATATCCTGGCACACACTGTATCACAAACTCCCAATAAAATTATGTCTCTCATCGACGCCAGAAAGGGAAGGGTATATTATTCTGCCTATGAATATAATGGTGATCTAATCACAAGAATATCTCAGTGTGGAGCTGACGAATTAAAATTAATATTGGAAGATTATAAAGGGGAAAAAATAACCTTTACAGGTGATGGAAGTATTATTTATAAGGAGATAATAGATGAAGTTATGGGAGGTAATGCCGTATATAATTTAAAATCTAACTCAATGGTAAGGGCAGGAATTATGGCAGAGATGGCAGTGGAAAAAGATGCAGATAACCTATATACATTAGAACCATATTATATTTCAAAGACTCAAGCTGAAAGGGAAAAAGAAGCTAGAGAGAAGAAAAAATAAGTGATTTGTTGAGAAGGATTGAAAAAAAACAGTTATATTTTGATAGGTCATAGAGGAGGAGGATTTATGAGAAAATCTAGAGAAGGATTTACACTCATCGAACTATTAGTTGTCATTGCTATAATAGGAATATTGGCTACAACTTTGGCACCGAAATTAAGGGCGGAGTTAGCCAAAGCTAAAGATGCTAAAGCTGTGGCGGTATTAGGAGCTATTAGAGGGAGTATACCAATTATTATTTTTGAAAATACAGTAAGAGATTCAACTTCTCCTACATGGATATCTTTAACTGATATGAGGAGAAAGGTGGATGAAAAGACAAATTCTTTGATAGCTACAACTACCAGTGCAGAAGATGCAAGGATAAACCAAATAGCTGTAGGAGGGTCTAAATATTATACAGATGGAAGTGAACTTGTCTATGGAGGGCACACGTCTTTAGCATTTGAAAAGAATTTAGATGATATTAGTGATAGGTATACTCTCTATGATGACGAAGATCATAAAGTTGACTTTATAGAGGGCGGGGAAAGTCTTAAGTTAAATTGGGTAGTAAGACCAGGGAATAGTGGTAGAAAAGGTGCTCATAGTACAAACAATCTACCATGGAATAGTTATTAATAGTTAAGATTATCATTAAAAAAATATTTGTAAATTAGATTCTAAAATAGGTATAATCTGTGTTATATATATTATGTTTTTTATCTAAGAAAAGGTTTCTGATTAGAATTTTTAATTATAAATTGTTGGTTTTGCAGGCGATATTAGGAGGATTTATGAGGATAGTTATTATAGGTGGAGTAGCAGCAGGAATGAGTGCAGCAGCAAAGGCTAAAAGAATGTCTAAAAATTCTGAGGTCATAGTATATGAAAAGGGAAGTGTCGTATCTTTTGGGGCCTGTGGGTTGCCCTACTATGTAGGAGATTTTTTTGACAATCCCGAAGGTATGATTGCTAGAACTCCGGAACAGTTTAGAGAATCTGGTGTAGAAGTAAATGTAAATCATGAGGTTCTAAGGGTGGATGTAGAGAAAAAAATGGTAATAGTTAAAAATTTAGAGACAGATGAAACTTTTGAAAGCCCATATGATAAATTAATGGTAGCAACAGGTGCCAATGCTGTTATGCCCCCGATTGAAGGGGTACAAAAATTGAAAAATATTTTCACGTTAAAATCGATAGATGATGGAATCAACTTAAAGAAAGCCATGATGAAAGAGGAAAATAAAGAGGTGTTGGTAATCGGTGCTGGGTACATAGGAGTAGAGGTTGTAGAAGCAGCAAAAAAAATGGGGAAAAATATAAGAATTATTCAACAGGGAAAAAGAATGATGTCGGCTTCTTTTGACAGTGAGATAACAGATCTTATGGAAGAAGAGGTGAGATCCCATGGTGTAGATCTTCATTTGGAAGAAGTTGTAAAAAAAATAGAAGGAAATGATATGGTAGAAAAAATTATTACCGATAAGGGTGAATACAACGCAGATATCGTAGTTATAGCAACTGGTGTAAGACCTGCAACAGAATTCCTAGAGGGTACAGGGATTGAGATGGACAGGGGAGCTATAATAATAGATGAAGAGGGAAAAACATCTGTAGATAGTATCTATTCAGCAGGAGACTGTGCAGTGGTATATCATAGAGTGAGGAAGAAAAATGTATATATTCCACTGGCTACTACAGCTAACAAAATTGGAAGAGTTGTAGGTGGAAATTTAGCTGGGACTAAAAATAAATTCAGTGGGACTCTGGGATCAGCTTGTATTAAGGTGATGGATTTAGAAGCTGGACGAACAGGAATTACAGAGGCAGATGCAAAATTAGATGGACTAAACTATAAAACTGTAGTAGTAAAAGATAAAAATCAAACTAATTATTATCCGGGGCAGGAGGATATTTTTGTAAAATTAATATATGATGCTGAGACTAAGGTGATTTTAGGAGGACAGATCATAGGGAAAAAGGGAGCTGTACTCCGGACAGATGTAATTGCCATGGCAGTTGCTACAGAGATGAAAACTTCAGAATTAGGAATGATGGATTTTTGCTATGCTCCTCCATTTGCAAGAACGTGGGATGCACTTAATGTAGCTGGGAATGTGGCTAAATAGATAAAAAAACTCCCCTTGAACTTCAAGGGGAGTTTTTATTTTGAATATAGATTATTTTGTTTCTTCCGTAGTTTTCCCTTCATTTTGAGGCTGTTGTTCAGGGATAGGTCTTCCAAACATCCATTCCATTTCCCTTCTCAATCCAGTAAGGTCATATTCGTTTCCTTCGAGAGTAAGTGTATTATTTTCGGGGAATAAGATGTGCCCTTCTTCTAACTCCTCATTGACATCTAAGCTTAACTGTAATTTTAAACCAGTTTCTAGTTCTACTGGTTTAAAATTACTTTTGATAGTTTTGATGATTTTTTCTTTAGAACCCAAGATAGCTTCTACTTCTCCATCTTGAAATTGTCTTTTAGGAGGATAAGATGTAGTAAACAGAGTCTCTGTCATGAGAAATTTTAATCCAGTAGGAGTTTTTTCTAAGATATCCAGTGTGTATGATCCTCTTTCGGCAATAACAAATTTTTCAATGTTGATTACTTTTCTACCATGACCAAACATATCTCTGGGAACTGGTAACTCTCCGCTAGATAATAATTCATCATTAGGGCTGTTAATTCGCATCTCAAAGTTAGTATCTCTAGTTAATCCTTCGAATGCTAAGTATATAGAAAGTTTAGGAATTCCAATTGGGAAAATAGGCTGAACCAAACTATCGAATTGTCCTGCTATATCGAACCCACGACTTTGAGGGTTGAATGTTGTTGCATGTGATGCTAAGCAATGTTTTAATTTAATTGACATAATATCTCTCCTTAATAACAGGGGAGTGACCCCTATATTTTATTATCTAGGAAATTATAAAATTTATAGAATAAACAAAAAATTATAAAAACCTGAATTGTGTTTGTCTAGATGCAACGCCACGTTACTTTCTTATTTGAAATATAAATCTAATATTTCACTCATATTTTGAATCTCTTCTGCAGTTATTATTGTTGTTACGGATCTATTATCGACCTCACTATAATACTTTATCTCTCCTTGATTATTATCGACCATTTTTTTGAGAGCATCGATCTCTTGAGGTTTCAAAGTGAAAGCAATATACTCCTCAATAGAACCCACAAGATTTGACTTATCTCTCCAAAAAGCAGTATTTAATTTTCTAGCCATAAAATCCATATGAGAGGTATCATTGGAAATTAAATCAAGCCCATTCATATAGAGCCATTCATCTCCCCTGTATTTTAAGGCAAGGTATAATTTTTTTTCTTGGGTCTTTTTATTTTCTTTTAATACTAAGAAATGTTGACTTTCGTAGACTGAATATTTAATTTTTTTCTTGGTATATATATATTTGTCACTGTTTTGAATATAAACTGAGGGGTTTTCTTTACTCTTACTATATCCTTTTTCAATAGTTCTGACATAGGCATTTTTAGAACATCCTATGAAGGAAAGTAAGATCGTTAAAATCAGCATTTTTTTAAAAAAATTCATAAATCCTCCTAATCATTATAGTACAAGAATATCATAATTAGATATTTTTGTAAATATTCAAACCTTTTTTTTGCCATTATTTTTTTTAATTTTTTTGTTCTCTAATTTTTCATTTTCAATTATATCCCTTGCTTGTTCTACATTGGTGAATTTTTCCTCTAACTGTAATCTATACAGGTAGTTTAGGATCCTTTTAAATTCTTTCCCACTTTTATATCCCCATGAAAGCAAGTGGTTGCCATTGACTAAAGGAGTTAACTCGCCTTTTATCTCCAGATAGATAGACTCTATTTTTTTGATGTTCTCTAATTCCTCGGAGTTGTCTAACTGTCCCCTTCCTAGGACATCAGCTCTATAGACTTTTAGGAGTTTGAGAATATTTACCTGGACAGCTAATTTTCTTATGGTGACTTTATTGGTTTTATCATTTAACATCAATATCAATGGGGTAGCATGGTAAAAAATTAAATTAGAAGCAGAGGATATCAGTTTTTTGTTGTCTGTAAATTTACCTATTAAATCTAAAAACATCTCTCTAGATACCTTGGTATGACCTTTAAAATTAGTGTTCTGCGTAAGGTTTTTTCCAATATCATGAAATAAAATGGCAATCATAAGGTCTGTTGCTCTTTCGGATGGTTTTAGGATATCAAGGGTCATAAGGGTATGGGTAAAAACATCTCCCTCAGGATGAAATTTTTTATCTTGGATTATTTTTTTAGATAGATATAGATTTGGAAATAAGATCTCTATTCCTCCAACCTCATCTAAAAGCCTAAAGGTTTTGGAAGGTTTCTTATGGTTTAAAAGGATTTTTTCTAATTCTCCCATGATTCTTTCACGTGGAATATTTTGAATTAGGTGGAAATTTGTTGAGATTAATCTTTTTAAATTTTGTGAAAGTTCAAAGTCTAGCCTCCCTGCCAGCTCAATGGTTCTAAGTAATCTAAGGGGATCATCTAAAAAAGTTTTCCGGTCTACATATCGTAAAATTTTATTTTGAAGATCTGACTTTCCATTGTAAAGATCTAGAGTCTGGTCTGTCAAAGGGTTATAGTAAAGGGAGTTGATGGTAAGGTCTC
Organism: Psychrilyobacter sp.; assembly: GCF_037132775.1. Classification (GTDB taxonomy): domain Bacteria; phylum Fusobacteriota; class Fusobacteriia; order Fusobacteriales; family Fusobacteriaceae; genus Psychrilyobacter. Next base: position 17,676 of record NZ_JBAHZY010000049.1, on the reverse strand, counting down.
TATTTAGAATAGAAGTTTTTATATCTAAAATAGGATTAAATCCATTATCATCTCGTGGCAGGGTGATCTCTAAATTATCTATGAGGTAAACTTTATAGAGAGTGCCAATTAACTTCCATTTGCCAAAAGTAGCTAATATTTTTTCAATTTGTTCAGGAGAAACTCCTAAAATTTCTATATCTATATTTGAATTTTTTTTGATAGGTTTATCGAAGATAAAAAAATCTCTCACAGCTCCACCTACGATATATAGGCAACCATTTATTTTTTTTATTTCCTCAGCTAATTTTATATACATCTTTGCTCCTTTAGTTCTTTCTATATAATAATTATACCTTAGATAGGGGTGATTTAAAACTTTTTCTTTATTGTTTATTTCCTATCGAAGGTAAAAATTTTTAAAATGCGACCAAAGACTGAATTGTAGAAAAAATTAACTGTGATTTCACATCATAGATAGTTAAAGAATAAGTATAATTAATAGTTGTGATAAATTTTTGTGGAAATAAAACAAAGGTAAGTTATTCGCTATCAAAGGATTGTTTATCGATGGAAAATTAAAAAACTAGTGTTATTTTAAGATTTGACTTTTAAAATAATAGATGTTATATTACGGTAGTAATTAATTAGAAAAGTTAAAATTACTGATCTATTAAAATAAAAGGGGAAGAAGGAGAGATAAAGAATGAAGAAAATATTATTAGGGTGCCTAGCGTTACTTAGTACAGTATCATATGGAGCCAGTGTAGATGCATTAGCTAACTCAACACCGGCATATTTTGGAAATCCAGCTCAAAATGCTACATTGACAACAGAAGCAGCTTATTATAATCCAGCAGGTCTAGTTCATTTAGAGGACGGGAACTACATGACTATAGGGGGACAGGTATCTAATACTACCTATGAGATAGAAAATGGGAATAGCTATAAAGCTAACGACCCATTTGGACTTATACCTAGTTTAGCTTATATTCATAAAGGTGGAAATTGGGCATTTTATGGTAATGTTGGAGGAGCGGCAGGTGGACCGACTTTAGACTATGAAGATGGAGTACCTTTATTGGAGGATATTTTAACTTTGAACGGTTTGACAGGAGAAGGAACAGTAGAAGGGGAAAATGCCTATGGCATGGCTAACCTTGGTACAGCCTATAGGATAAACAACGAGTGGTCGGTGGCAGCAGGAGTAAAATATATCTATGCCCTAAGAAATATTGAAATAGAAGTTAGAAATACAAATTTAAAATTAAGTCCAGGAAATATATATGAAGGAGGATTAGACGGAACTTATAATTCAGAGAGAACTGCCCAAGGATTCGGTGGAACCTTTGGTATAAACTACAGACCTAACGACAGATTGAATATGGCATTGACTTATAATACAAAAGTCAAACTAGAGTTTGAAGCAGATTCAGAGGGAAGTGGGGATTTAGGAGCAGCATTTGATTTCGGCGCATTTGCTGGTACTCCTTTAGCGCCAATTATTGATGGAGACAAAAGATGGAGAGACCTTCCTGCTGAATTAAAGTATGGGGTAGCTTATAAGATGACTGATAAGTGGACTGTAATGGGTGGAGGAAACTATTATTTCGTTTCAGATGCTGATACAGACGGTAAAGATGGATTTGAAAATGGATGGGATATAAATGTAGGTACAGAGTATCAAGTATCTGAAAGATGGACTCTGACTACTGGATATAACTATGCAGATACAGGTGCAAGTGATGATACATTTAATGATACTGAGTTTGCATTAAACTCAAATATATATACAGTAGGAGCTAAATTTCAACAAACTCCTAGCTTAGAGTGGACATTCGGAACTATGTATGCGGATTATATTGATCATGAAGTAAATGGTAAAAATTATAAGAAAAATATCATTGCTTATGCAATAGGTGCATCATATAAATTCTAGTTATTAAGGGAGGCTCTTGGGAGTTTCCCTTTTATATAAAATTACAGTAAAAATTTAGTTATAAATTATAAACTTATTATATAATAGGGATTGAAAAACTAAAAAACAAGTGTTAGAATACATGGAAGATAAAAAAACGGATATTATAATATGGAAAAAGATAAGATCGGAGGGGAAGAATGCCTAAAAAACCTATATTCACAAGGGAACAAATAATAGATAAAGCTTTTGGTATGTTAGAGAGAGGTAGTTTGGAAAATATTACAGCTAGAAGTTTGGCTAAGGAGTTAAATTGTTCTCCTGCTCCTATCTACGGTTTATTTATATCTATGGACGAATTAAAAAAAGAACTGGTAAATAGAGCTAAAAATTTATTTTTAACATATGTAAGTAAAGAAAAAGAGGCAGTTCCTTTTCTCAATATAGGGATGGGAATATGCAAATTTGCCAGGGAAGAAAAGCCATTATTTAAATCTATATTTTTAAGAAATAGCTCATATAGTACATTGATATCTGAGTTTCATAAAATTATCTTTGAAGAGATGAAAAAAGATGAAAGGTTTGACAAACTACCTGCTGATGTTAAAGAAACTTTGACTATTGACTGCTGGACATATGCCCATGGTCTGTCTACTCTTATTGCAACGGGGTATTTTAAGACACCATCAGATAACTTTATAAGAAGAAGGCTGATAAGTGGACCTGCATCAATCATCTATTACCACCTAGGTATTGAAAAAAACAACAATTAAACTAATAAAAAATGAGCAAATTAATTTGCTCATTTTTTATTAGTTTAGGGGGAGATAAAATTTAATGTTTATATCGGAAAGTGTTTGAAGCATCTAAGATGGTAACTTCAATGTTTAATACTCCTACCCTTAAGGGGGCTATCTTTTCAAAGGCTGCTCTGCTCAGGTCGATCATCCGCCCCTTTACATAGGGACCTCTGTCATTTATTTTAACTTTTACAGATTTTCCATTATCTAAGTTTTTTACTCGAACAATAGTGCCAAAGGGTAATGTTTTATTGGCAGCAGTCAAATTGTACATATTATATTTTTCCCCACTGGCTGTTTTTTTTCCGTGGAAAAAATCTCCATACCAAGAGGCTTTTCCTCTGATGGTGTTGCCTACTTTGAATCTGGAATTTTGTACATGGGATTTAGGATATGATACGGTTTTCTTCGGGGTATTGTAACAACCCACTAGGGCAATAGCGATAATTATAGCTAATACTAATTTTTTCATATTAAAATCATCTCCTAATTTTGGGTCACGAATTATGCGGATAAAATATTTTTTGATCTTAAGTTTTAATTATTAAATTTGTATAATCTGTGAATAGAAAGTTTAAATTCATTTGCTAGACCTTTATCATGATTTTATTATCTTTTCGTGTTAATTAACGAATTTATTTTGCTTACTTCTGCTTCCAAATTTCATTTACTTCTGGAAATGGCTTTAGAGCTCGGTCAAGGATACCATAGAGAGTGGCTATACAAAGTCCGTAGTTTAAGATAGGGACTCCTTCACGATAACTTATGTCTATTCTGCTTAACATCTCTTTTTTGTTCAGAGTACATCCGCCGCAGTGGATAACCAATTTATAGTCTTTTAAATTTTCTGGGTAGTCCCTTCCTGCTACAATATCAAAATCTATCCCGGTATCTATCTTTTCACCTATCCATTTTGGGATCTTATATCTGCCTATATCATCTTTTTGAACATGGTGGGTGCAGGCTTCCGAAACCAAAAATTTATCTCCATTTTTAAGAGACATAAGTGTTTTGGCGCCATCTACCATCTTGCTTAAATCACCTTTGTATCGTGCGAAAAGGATGGAAAATGAAGTTAGAAGAACATCATTTGGAACTATAGCTGAAACTCTTTCGAAAGCCTGGGAATCTGTGATGACTAATTTAGGAGGGTTTTTTAATCCATCTAAAGTGGCTTGTAATTCGGTGTCTTTACAGGTATGGATAATTCCACTGTTATCTAAAATATCTCTCATAGTTTGGACTTGAGGTAAGATTATACGACCTTTGGGCATACCAGTATCGATAGGAATAACTAAAACAATATGATCACCGCTTTCTATAAAATCTCCTAAGATACTAGGACTTTCGAATTCCAAGGGAGAGTGTTGGATGATCAAATCTTTCATATCTTCCATCCTATCTTTTTGTTCTGCTGACAGATTTATATATGGGTAGTTTAAATTTTCTAACTCCGTTAAAAAATCAAAACTGGGTTTTTCTACATCTGCCTTATTGATAACAACTATAAATGGAGTGTTGTTTTTCTTTAAAATATCGATAATATTATAATCAAATCCTAAAAAACCATTGTAGTCAACTGTGATAAGGGCTATATCAGTTTTTCTTACTACTTCCATAGTTTTTTTTATACGTAATTTTCCTAATGCACCTACATCATCTATCCCAGCTGTATCTATAAGAACACATGGCCCTATAGGGAGTATTTCCATAGCTTTATAGATAGGATCGGTTGTTGTCCCTGCAAAATCAGAAACGATGGCTAAATTTTGTCCTGTGATTGCGTTGATCAGTGTCGATTTTCCCATATTTCTTTTACCAAAAATAGAGATATGTAGTCTGTTGGAACTTGGAGTTTTATTTAAATTTGACATTAAAATCACCTCTTAAATATATTTTTATCGCAATATTCTTAATTTATGAATATAAATTTTTGAAATATTGGTGATGCCCTTTACGGGGACTTATTTATATTATATCGTTAATTAACCTATAATGTAAATATTTTGATTGAAATAAAATAACATACGTTATATAATGATGGATGGATTGGACATTTATAATAGAATAAATTACCTTAATAAAAATAAATTCAGTTATAAATTTATTTTAGCAAACTGAGTTTAGGTCAAAAAGATTGGAAAGGATAGCTATTGTAATAAAATAAAAATAAAAATAAAAACCTTTGTTAAGAAAATTTACTTGACAAAGGTTGGAAAGTTTAATATAATGCATAGGTAACATTATAGAGGTGAAGCGACTTGAAAATAAATATTGATCGATTAAAAAAGAAGAGGGAAACTAAATTTGAATTTACAGAAATATTAGATGATATTCTAATAGAGGGAGTAACACTTCCAGAGGTTCAAATAGATTACTCGGTAGAACTAGTTGAAGGTGAGGTCATCATTAGAGGTGAATATACAGCTTTCGTAAAGACCGGTTGTGTTAGGTGTCTAGAAGAATTGAAAATAAAAGTTTCTGGTGAATTTTTGGGGGACTACAAAGAAAGTAAGGATTACGATGAATATATCGAATCTCTAAGTAAGGAAGCACAAGTACTAGATGACATGGTAGAAGAATTAGTTGATGGAGAGGTGAATATAAGTTCTTTAGTAAGAGATTATATTATTTTGGAGATGCCTCAATTCCCAGCCTGTGAACCAGAATGTGGTGGTTTGGAAGAACTAGAAAAATATTGTGACAGTGGTATAGACTCCAGATGGCAAAAGCTACTGGATTTAAAGAATTAATAATTTATTATAATTAAAATAAAAGTTAGGAGGGGAATATAATGGCAGTACCTAAGAAGAAAACATCGAAAGCTAAGAAAAACATGAGAAGATCGCACCACGCTTTAAAAGGAACTAACTTAGCTACGTGTTCTAACTGTGGAGCTCCAAAGAGACCTCACAGAGTATGTCTAGAATGTGGAAGTTACAAAGGAAAGCAAGTTTTAACTAACAAAGCTGAATAATCTTTGAGAGAAAAAAGGTAAGAGTATTCTTACCTTTTTTTTATATAAAAAACAAGGGAAAAAAAAGGAAAAAATATGGTAGGATAGAAATAGAAATAGAAATAGAAATAGGGGTGAGAATATTGAGAATAGCATTAGACGCTATGGGTGGTGATTATGCTCCGTTAGAGACAGTAAAAGGAGCTGTAGAAGCTATCGGCGAGAATAAAAATATCCGTGTGATCCTTGTGGGGAAGGAAGAACTTATAAAAGAGGAACTATTAAAATATAGTTATGATAAGGATAGAATAGATATAAAAAATGCGACAGAAGTAATAGAAATGGATGAGAAAACGTCTCCTACGGTAGCTGTAAGAGTTAAAAAAGATGCATCTATGAATGTGGCTTTAGAGATGGTGAAAAAAGGAGAAGCTACAGCTTGTATATCGGCTGGAAATACAGGAGCCCTTATGACTGCAAGTCAGCTAAAGTTGAAAAGGATTAAAGGAGTACTTAGGCCTGCTATAACGACAGTATTCCCAGCAAATAATAATAAACATATAGTGCTTCTTGATGCGGGGGCAAATGCTGATTGCAAGCCAGAATATCTGGATCAATTTGCTACCATGGCAAATGAATATGCTAAGGTATTATTAAATATAAAAAATCCTAGAATCGGGTTACTTAATATAGGAGAGGAAGATGGTAAGGGAAATGAACTTACTAAATATGCATTCTACCTGTTAAAAGAAAATAAAAATATAGATTTTTGCGGGAATATAGAAACCCGTGAGATGACTAACGGAACTGTAGATGTAGTGGTGACGGATGGATTTACAGGGAATATAGTATTGAAAACAGCGGAGGGAACAGTTCATTTTATGAAAAACATCATAAAAGATGGGGTGAATAAAAGTCTGTTGGCAAAAATAGGAGCACTACTTATGAGCTCTGTATTTAAAGAAATGAAGAGACAGTCTGATTCATCGGAATATGGTGGAGCACTATTTATGGGGCTCAATGGGATATCTATAAAGGCTCATGGTAATTCAGATTCAAAAGCTATAAAAAATGCTATCTTAATTGGAAATAAATTTGCAGAAAAGAACTTTATTGAAAGTTTAAAAAAGGTAATCGGGGGGGAAAATGAGAACTCTTAAAAGTTTTGGAATATTGGGAATAGGAACCTATGTCCCTGAAAAGATAATGACAAATTTTGATTTAGAAAAAATAGTGGATACTTCAGATGCATGGATACAAAAGATGACTGGTATAAAGGAAAGAAGAATAGCGGCAGAAAATGAAGCTACCTCTGACCTTGCTTACAATGCCGCGATTAAGGCTTTGGAATCATCCGATACTAAGGCAGAGGACTTAGATCTAATAGTAGTGGCTACGATGACACCGGATTATTTTACTCCATCTGTATCGGCTATATTGCAAAAAAGATTGGGAGCACATCATGCGGCAGCATTTGATCTAGGTGCGGCTTGCAGTGGATTTGTATATGGATTGGAAGCAGGAGGAAATTTTATAGCAACTGGTATGTATAAGAAAGTATTGGTGATAGGTGCAGAAGTATTCTCTAGGATTTTAGATTGGGAAGACAGAAATACCTGTGTACTATTTGGTGATGGAGCAGCAGCAGCAGTACTAGGAGAGGTAGAAGAAGGTTACGGTCTTATAGGTTCTTATCTAGGAGCAGATGGGGATTTAGACGATGTATTAGTTATTCCAGCAGGTGGGTCTAGAACTCCTGCAACTCACGAAACTGTAGATAATAGATCTCATTACCTTAAGATGAAGGGACAGGAAGTTTTTAAATTTGCTGTGAAATCAATGCCTAAAGCAGTAGAAAAAGTATTGGAAAATACAGGTATGAATATAGATGAATTAAAACTAATCGTACCCCATCAAGCTAATATGAGAATTATAAGTTCAGCAGCAAAAAAATTAAAATTCCCAACGGAGAAATTTGTGATTAATTTGGATAGATATGGAAATACTTCGGCAGCTTCTGTTGGTTTAGCATTGGGAGAAGCATTGGAAAAAGGGATGATTAAAAAAGGTGATAATATAGCATTAGTAGGCTTTGGAGCTGGATTGACGTATGCATCATGTGTTATAAAGTGGGCGTATTAGTTACACAAAATTTGACATAACAGGTGTTATGTGAAATAAATTACAGGTGTTATGATTAAGGGAGGGGAAATGTCAAAAATAGCGTTTATATATCCAGGACAAGGAACACAATATGTTGGAATGGGTAAGGAGTTATATGAAACAAATGAGGTCGCTAAAAAATATTTCAATAAAATTTTTGATAACTTAGAATTAGATTTAAAAGAAACTATGTTTAACGGACCTGAGGAGAAGTTAAAACAAACAAAATATACACAGCCTGCTATAGTAACTATGTCACTTGTGTTGACTGAATTATTAAAGGATAGTGGGATTGTAGCAGATTATGTGGCGGGGCATTCATTGGGAGAATACTCAGCATTAGGAGCGGCTAACGTACTATCAACTTGTGACACAGTGAGATTAACTGCCCTTAGAGGGGAAATTATGAACGTAGTTTCAGGTGAAGTAGACGGAACTATGGCAGCTATAATTGGGCTAGAATCAGCTAAGATTGAAGAAATTTGTAAAGATATAGATGGAGTAGTAGAAGCTGTAAACTATAACGAACCTAAGCAGACTGTAATAGCAGGATCAAAAGGTGCTATTGATACAGCATGTGGGAAGTTAAAAGAAGCTGGCGCTAGAAGAGCTATGGTATTGGCTGTATCTGGACCATTTCATTCACCTCTTATGAAACCTGCAGGAGATAAATTAAAAGCTAATTTTGATAAATTTGACTTTAAAGAAGGAAAAATTGAAATATTATCTAATACAAGAGTAGAGTTTTTAACGGATCCTGAAAAAATAAAGGAAGAATTATACCACCAAACTTTTGGTCCTGTAAGATGGGTTGAAATAATTGAAAAATTAAGAGACACCGGAGTGACTAAATTCTATGAGATTGGACCTGGGAAAGTATTGAAAGGTTTAGTTAGGAAGATAGATAAAACTTTAGAAGTGGTAAATGTCGAGTCAATATAAGAGAACTTTTATAGCTAAAAGATACTGGGATAATTGAATTTTATGAAGTTATATTTGGGAAAAATATTGAAAAGATTAGTTAGAAAAACAATTGAGGAGGTATTTGTAAATGATTAATTTAAAAGGTAAAGTAGCGGTAATTACTGGGTCAGGTAGAGGGATCGGTAAATCTGTTGCTGAAAAATTAGCAGAAGCAGGAGCCGACATCATAATTACAGATATATTAGTAGAAGCAGGAGAAGCTACAGCTAAAGAAATAGCTAAAAAATATAACGTAGAAACATTATTTGTAGAAAGTAATGTTACAAATTCTGAAAGTTGCGTAGCGTTAGCTAAAGCTACGATGGAAAAATTTGGAAGAATAGATATATTAGTAAACAATGCCGGAATCACAAGAGATGGATTATTCATGAGGATGAAGGAAATTGATTTTGATCTAGTTATTGATATCAATTTAAAGGGTGCTTTCAACACAACTCAAGCATTTTATAGAACGATGACTAAACAAAGAACGGGAAGTATAATCAACATGGCATCAGTAGTAGGACTAATGGGTAACGCAGGTCAAGTAAACTACTCAGCTTCAAAAGCAGGATTAATCGGAATGACTAAATCTTTAGCAAGAGAAGCTGCTAAAAGAAATGTAAGAGTAAATGCTGTAGCTCCAGGATATATTCAGTCAGAAATGACTGATGTATTAAGCCCAGAAGCTAAAGAAATGATGATGAGAAATGTTCCTCTAGAAATAATGGGAACTCCAGAAGATGTAGCTAACGCAGTATTATTTTTATCATCGGATTTATCATCATACATAACAGGTCAAACACTAAGTGTAAACGGCGGAATGATAATGCAATAAAACCTTTTAAAGGTTGAAAAAATATATAAAATTTGTTACAATTATATGTAGTATATTTAAAATTCAAGGAGGAAAAATTATGTTAGATAAAATTAAAGAAGTAATAGTAGATCAATTAGGTGTAGACGTGGATCAAGTAACTTTAGAGGCAAACTTCATCGATGATTTAGGAGCGGATTCATTAGATACAGTTGAATTAATCATGGCGTTTGAAGAAGAATTCGATATCGAAATTCCTGATGCAGATGCTGAAAAAATCAAAACTGTTAAAGATGTAGTTGACTTCGTAGAAGGAACTAAATAAAAGATTATAGATAGGGGAGTTATATCCCCTATTATTTTATTTAAAAAACTGTCTGTAAGTTAGATATGAAAATAGAAGATCAACAATTGGTAGGAAGCTATAATTTAGAGGCAGTTATTTAAAAAAACTTAAATATTATGAGGTGAAAAGATGAGAAGAGTTGTAATTACTGGGGTAGGGATGATAACTGCACTAGGAACAGGAGTAGAAAAATCTTGGGCTAGAATAAAAGCTGGAGAGTGTGGAATAAAGAAAATAGAGAGTTTTGATACTGCAAATACATCGGTAAAGATAGCAGGAGAAGTAATGGACTTTGATCCTACAGATTTTGGGATTGAAAAAAAGGAAGTTAAGAAATTAGCTAGAAATACACAATTTGCCATAGCAGCAGCAAAAATGGCCTTGGAAGATGCAAAGTTTGAGATAACTGAAGAAAATGCAACTTCTGTAGGAACTATTGTTAGTTCTGGAATTGGTGGAATGGAAATTTTTGAAAAACAATATAGTACTTTATTGAACAAAGGTAATAGAAAAGTATCACCATTTACAATACCTGCAATGATAACTAATATGGCTTCTGGAAATGTAGGAATATACACTGGTGCTAAGGGACCGAATAAAACTATAGTAACAGCATGTGCTGCTGGGACCCACTCAATCGGAGATGCTTTCGAGATGATAAAACATGGAAAAATTGATACTATGATAGCAGGTGGAACTGAAGCTTGCATCACAGAATTTGCAATCACAGGTTTTTCTAATATGAAGGCATTATCTACTAGAAATGATGAACCGTTAAAAGCATCTAGACCATTTAACGTGGACAGAGATGGATTTGTAATGGGAGAGGGATCAGGAATAGTGATCTTGGAAGAATTAGAGCAGGCTAAAGCCCGTGGAGCAAAGATATATGCTGAGATCATAGGATACGGAGAAACTTGTGACGCATATCATATCACTTCCCCTGGACCAGGTGGAGAGGGAGCAGCAAGAGCTATAGAGATGGCTTTAAAGCAAGGAAATATAGATAAAACTACAGTTGACTACATCAATGCACATGGAACTTCTACACCAGTTAATGATAGATTGGAAACAACAGCTATAAAGATTGTTTTCGGAGATCATGCTAAAAATTTAGCAGTATCATCTACTAAGGGAGCTACAGGTCATGCCCTTGGAGCAGCAGGTGGAATGGAAGGTGTAATATTAGCCCTAGCAATCGATGAAGGAATAATGCCACCGACTATCAACTATGAAAACCCAGATGAAGAATGTGATTTAGATTACGTTCCAAATAAAGCTAGAAACAAGGATATAAGAGTAGGAATGTCTACATCATTAGGATTTGGTGGACACAACGCAGTAATAATTTTTAAAAAATACGAGGACTAAAAATACTATACTAAGGGTGGAGAGATGAAAAAATACTTGGAATTAGAAAAAATTCTAGGTCACACTTTTAAGGATGAAAAACTTTTAAAACATGCCTTACTTCATAGATCTTATGGAAATGAAAATAAGGAATATAAAAAAATAAGCAACGAAAGACTAGAACTGTTAGGAGACGCAGTTCTAGATCTTGTCGTTACTGAATATTTATATAAAAATTTTAAAGAATCCTCAGAGGGAGATCTAGCTAAATTAAAATCAATGGTAGTAAGTGAACCGGTATTGGCAAAGATATCAAGAAAATTAAAATTAGGTGAATATCTTTTCCTGAGCAAGGGAGAGGAAGTTACTGGAGGAAGAAATAGATCTTCAATCTTAGGAGATGTATTTGAATCGATCTTAGGAGCTATTTACTTAGATTCAGACTTAGAAACAGCTAGAAAATATGGCTTATCTCATCTAGTCTATGAAATAGAGCATATCTATGAAAATGATGAATTGATAGATTTTAAAACAGCATTACAGGAATACAGCCAAAGAAAATATAAGGAAGTACCTACCTATGAGCTTATAGGTGAAGATGGACCGGATCATGCTAAATTTTTTAAGATAGGTGTATTTATGAATAAAAAAATAGTGGGATCAGGAGAGGGGAAAAATAAAAAAACAGCAGAGCAAAGAGCCGCAAAACACGCCTGTGATAGTTTGGGGATAAAGTATATTGAAACATTATAATATTCCAATATTTATTAGTCACTTTGGTTGTCCCCATACCTGTGTATTTTGTAATCAAGTAAAGATAAATGGAAGGGAAACAGATGTCACATGTTCGGACATTAAAAAAAAAATAGAAGAACATTTAGAGATTCTACCAAAAAATTCAGAAAAAGAAGTAGCTTTTTTTGGTGGAACCTTTACAGGGATTGATAAGAGAATACAAGAAGAGTATTTAGCTACAGTTAAACCATATATAGATAGTGGTTTTGTAGATGGTATTAGACTGTCTACGAGACCTGATTATATTAATGAAAAGATTTTGGATCTTCTTTTAAAATATGGTGTAACAACGATAGAGTTAGGAGTTCAATCTATGGATGATGAAGTTTTATCTCAGTCTGAAAGAGGTTATAAATCTGATATAGTAGAAGCGGCATCTACTTTAATAAAGAGTTATGGTTTTAAATTAGGAATACAGGTAATGCCTGGATTACCTGGGTCTACTAATCAGACAGACTACAAAACAGCAGAAAAGATAGTGAAGATAAAACCGGATATGGTTAGAATATATCCGACATTGGTTATAAATAATACCAAGCTAGAAAAGATGTATTACGACAAAGAATACAACCCTATGGATTTAGAAGAAGCTGTTGACAGGGTGTTACCAATCATGGTTTTGTTTGAACTTAACAATATAAATATAATCAGGGTAGGATTACAACCTTCTGACGATCTTTGTGAAGAGGGAGTAATAAAAGCAGGACCTTTTCATCCGGCTTTTAAGGAAACTATTGAAACAGAAATTTATGGAAGGTTTTTAAGATCTTTAAATTTAGAAACTTTAGATATAGTTACCCATGAAAAAAATATCTCTAAAATAGTAGGGATGAAGAAAAAAAATAGATTATATTTTGGAGAAAAGATGAATATAAAGAATGACAATAATCTTTCATTAGAAAAAGTAGTAATAAATAAGGTAGAATATACTAGGAAAGAAATCTTAAATAAAATTTTAGAGAGTGGTATATTATGAATCAGATAATAATAAGTATAAGTGATTTTGAAGAAAGAGCAGCTCTTTTAGAAGGGGAAAAACTCACAGAATTTTTTATACAGAGGAATGAACAAAATCTAATAAATGGTAATATATATAAGGCTAAAGTAGCTAATGTATTACCTGGTATGGAATCAGCATTTTTGGATATTGGCACACAAAAAAATGCTTTTTTACATGTCCGAGATTTGCGTGAATATGAGGGGAAATACCTGAATGGTGTAGAAAACAGCAATAGACCTATAGAGGATATCCTCAGCGTGGGAGACGAGATAATAGTTCAGGTAGTAAAGGAGCCTAGAGGTGATAAGGGAGCCCGTGTGACGACTCATTACACTATACCAGGAAAATATCTGGTATTGATGCCAAATGACAGCCATATTGCTATCTCGCAAAAGATAAAGGATCCGAAAGAGAGAGAGAGGCTAGAAACCACAATCAATAATATAAAACCTAATGAGATGGGAATTATTATAAGAACTGCGGCTAAGGATAAGAACAACCTTCATTTTGAAAAAGAAATTAAATATTTGGTGAAAAAATGGAAAGATATAGAGAACAGTTTTAAAAAAAGTAAAGTAGGGGAGATCCTATACCAAGATAACGATATGGTCACAAGAACTGTAAGAGATGTTTTTTCCAATCAAATAGATGAGTTGATAATAGATGATGAAGAAAGGTATTGGGAGATAGTGGACTACGTAAAGGCATTTTCCGATAATACATTTAAAACCAAGGTAAAATTATTTGAGAGTTCCCTTCATATTTTCGATCACTACAATGTAACTAAGGAATTGGAGACAGCTCTAAATGAAAGAGTATGGTTAGACTGTGGGGGATATTTGATCATTCAAAAAACGGAAGCTCTCATAAGTATAGATGTGAATACAGGTAAAAATACAGGGGTAACGAATCTAGAAGAAACTGTAGTTGAAACCAATGTAGAAGCAGCAGTAGAGATTGCAATACAGCTGAGACTTAGAAACCTAAGTGGTATTATTATCATAGATTTTATAGATATGAAGGTGGAGAAAGATAAGCTGAAAGTAGTGGAAGTATTGGGTGAAAGTTTAAAAAAAGACAGGATAAAAAATAATATCATCCACTTTACAGACCTTGGGTTGGTAGAGATGACGAGGAAAAGACAGGGAAGTCCTTTGGCTAAATATTATCAAAAATCTTGTTCATGTTGTGATGGAACAGGAACTGTAAAATCTAAAGAGAGTATTATTTTGGATATAATGAGAGAGATAAGAGAGGTCGCAGAAGATGACGATATTAGATTGATAAGGCTGACTACAAGTGTGGAATTATACGATTTTATTTGTGAAACTTATATAGAGTTTATAACAGGATATTTAAAATTACGTAAGAAGGGATTTGTCCTGAAAAAAAATAAGAAAAATGAAGAAAAAAACAATAATGACTATGAAATAGTAATGGAGATGTAAGATGAAAAAAATAATAGCAGTATGTGCAGGAAGTTTTGATCCTATAACTAAGGGGCATTTGGATATTATAAAGCGTGCCAGCAAATTTTCGAATAAATTGATAGTGGGTATTTTAAACAGTCACAATAAAAAATATTGGTTTAATTTAGAGGAAAGAAAAATATTAGTAGAAAAATGTTTATTAGAATTTAACAATATAGAGGTAAAAACTTTTGATGGATTGTTGGTAGATTTTGTTTTGCAAAATAAAGCTAATACTATAGTGAGAGGTTTACGAGCTGTTTCAGATTATGAATATGAACTACAACTGGCTCTTACAAATAAATCTCTTTCACATAATCAGGTGGAAACAATATTTTTACCAGGATCAAGGGAATGTCTATATCTTAGTTCTAGTTTAGTAAGGGAAGTAGCATTTCATGGTGGAAAGATAGATGAATTTATTTCACCAGATATAGTAGAGGATGTAAAAAAAAGGGCAAAAGAGATGAAGGAGAAAGAGATGATAGGAATTATTAAATAAAACTTAGGAATAGAGGAGTGAATTCATGGCTAAATTAAAAACTATATATATCTGTTCAGACTGTGGCTATGAATCTTCTAAATGGCTTGGGAAATGCCCAGAATGTGATAGCTGGGGGACATTGGAGGAAGAGGTCAATAGTGCTTCTTCTAAAAGCAGTGTTAAAAAAAAAGTTAGTAACACCAAGGTCGTTAGTTTTAAAGATATAGAAGTGGAGAAAAATTTTAGATATACCACGAAATTCAATGAGTTTGACAGAGTCTTAGGAGGAGGTCTTGTAAAAGGAGCTGTAGTTCTTTTGACAGGTAATCCAGGGATAGGCAAGTCAACGTTGCTATTACAAGTAGTAGATCAGTATTCACAGTATGGAGAGGTACTATATATATCTGGTGAGGAATCACCATCTCAGATAAAATACAGGGGAGATAGACTGGGTTTATCTGGATATAATATATCTATCATGTCGGAGACAGAGATGGAATCCATCTATGATTATGTTATTAGGAAGAAACCCAAAGTAGTTGTGGTGGATTCTATTCAAACTTTATATAGTTCAAATTTTGATTCTATCCCAGGAACTATAACACAGATAAGGGAATGTACCCTAAAGATAGTAGAACTTGCTAAAACCCATGATATATCTTTCTTTTTAGTGGGACATATTACCAAAGATGGAAAGGTAGCGGGACCAAAATTATTGGAACATATGGTAGATTCAGTATTGCAGTTTGAGGGACAAGAAGGACTGTTCTATAGGATCTTACGAAGTTTAAAAAATAGATTTGGATCTACCAATGAGCTTGGAATATTTAACATGGAAGAAAAAGGGATGGTAGAGGTAAAAAATCCTTCGGAATTTTTTCTCAGCGAACGGGATGAAAAAAATGTTGGAAGTATAGTTGTACCAGTATTAGAAGGAACTAAGATATTTTTGTTGGAAATCCAAACTTTGGTAAATGAATCTCCCTTTGGAATTCCAAAGAGAGTAGTACATGGATTTGATAGAAATAGGATACAGATACTGAATGCTATTATGGAAAAAAAAATAGGATTAAACTTATCTTCTAAGGATGTTTTTGTAAATATCCCAGGGGGGATAAAGATCTATGATGGAGCAGCAGATTTAGGAGTAGTAATGGCCATGATTTCTGTAACTAAAGGGATAGAAGTCAGTCAAAAGATAGCAGCAATAGGGGAGCTTGGTCTACGAGGAGAGATAAGAAAAGTATCTTTTGTGGATAAAAGGCTAAAAGAATTGGAGAAACTTGGTTTTTCAGGAGTATATCTGCCTCATTCTAACAAGAAAGAGATTGAACAGAATAGTTATAATTTAAAGATGATATATTTAAAAAATTTAACAGAACTTGCAGAGAGGATGAGGTGATTATGGAACATAATTTAAAGAAAATATTTTCTCAGGTAACACCTGGAACAGTATTTAGAGAAGGTTTGGATAACATTTTAGATGCAGGGACTGGTGCTTTGGTAGTTTTAGATGCCAATGATACTTTAGGCGATCTTATAGATGGTGGATTTGAATTAAATTGTAGGTTTACCCCTCAAAGACTCCATGAGCTGTCCAAGATGGATGGTGCTATCATCTTAGATGGTACTGCTAGCAAAATTAAATATGCCAATGTACATCTACAGCCGGGGAAATTATTTAAAACCAATGAGAGTGGGACGAGACACAGAACTGCTCAAAGGGTAGCTCGGCAGACAGATAATTTAGTTATAGCTATCTCAGAAAGAAGAAATCGTATTACCCTGTACAAGGGAGATTTTAGATATAAGGTGAAAAATTTAGCTGATATAATGATTGAAGCTAGTCAGGCAATGAAAACTTTTGAAAGGTATAAACATGTACTAGATAGAGCCTTACAAAATATTACTCTTTTAGAATTTGATAGGATGGTAACCCTTTCAGAGGTTGTAACAGTACTTCAAAGATTTGAGATGCTGATAAGAATAAGAGCAGAAGTGGAACATTCAATAATAGAATTAGGATCAGAGGGGAAATTTTTAGAGATTCAACTAGAGGAACTATTTAAGGGGGTTCTGAAAGAGGAAGAAAATTTCATCAGAGATTATATAAATTTAGGAGAAGATGAATTTGGTTCTGCTCAAGTCAAGGAAAGACTTTTGGGATTAGGAGATTTAGAACTTTTAGAGACTGAAAATATAGCGGGAGCTTTGGGATATGGAAGATCAGCGGCGACCTTTGATATGGAATTAGACACTAAGGGATATAGAATCTTAAATAAGATAACAAGGATCACAAGAAAAGATACTGAAAAAATAATCAGTAAATATGCAATTTTATCCAAAATATTGGAACTGACCGAAGAGGAATTGGTAGAGATGAGAGGAATCAGTATGTTTAAAGCCAGGTCTATAAAAAATGGGATAAAAAGATTAAAAATGACAGCTGAGTGGGAGAAATAAAAAGGAAGATAGCATCGCTATCTTCCTTTTTTCTGGGTCTGTCTCATATTTTGTGTAAACCTCCAAATTAGTGTAAACTACAATTACATTAATTTGGAGGTTTTTTTATGAGAAAAAAAAGAAAAGATTTATCCCCTGATGAATTAGCACGAAAAGAGCTAATTAGAGAATAT
>NZ_JBAHZY010000017.1:0-12651 GCF_037132775.1 Psychrilyobacter sp. | reverse complement strand
TATCATTTTTTCCAACATTGTAGCTATATAACCTATGAATGGCAAGAATAATAATACATTAGTTACGTTAAACAAAGTATGAGCAGTGGCAATATATTTTGTAATATTTGATATAGGATTTACAAAATTTGATAGGAATTGAAGATAATATGGAAATATAGATACTACCCATGTTACACCTATAATATTTATAACTGTATGGGCTATTGCGGCTCTCTTTGCATTGGCACGGGCACCTAGCGAAGCTAACATAGCAGTAATTGTCGTACCTACATTTTCTCCTAAAACTAAAGCTACTGCTGTCTCAGAATTTATCATTCCCTGGCTGGCTAATACAATTGTAATACCCAAAGTAGCCGAAGATGATTGAACTATAGCTGTAAGCAAGGCTCCTACAAGAGCTGCTGCTATTACTCCACCAAAACCGCTACTAGCATCAAAGCTGTGGAATAATTCTATGAAGAAAGGCATAGTTCTAAGGGGTTTAAATCCTGAACTCATTAATTGTAAACCGAAGAAAATCATTCCAAGACCCATAGAAGTTAAAAACTTAGTCTTGACTGTATCCTTTTTAGCAAACAGATAAAAAATAGCTGAAATTCCTACCATTGGTAAACCATATTTTCCAATTTTTAATACCAAGATCCACCCGGTAACAGTGGTACCAATGTTGGCTCCTAGAATTACACCCAATGCCTGCTTTAAACTCATAAGGGAGGCATTAACAAATCCGATAGTCATAACTGTACTTACAGAAGATGACTGAACCATGGCTGTGACTAATATACCGACTAGACAAGCTATAATTCTGTTTTTAGTCAACAGACCAATTATATTTTTGATTTTAGCTCCGGCAATTTTTTGCATTCCGCTAGACATATGATGCATACCATATAGAAAGATTCCTAGCCCTCCTATAACCTTAAAAAAAATATCTAATCCCATTTTACTCCTCCTTAAATTTTTCATGCTTTCAACAACAATTTAAATTTATATATGTTTATACATTTTTTACAAACAATAAATCGATCTTTTCAATGTTTCTACTTTATAACTGGTATTTTATTTTCATAATATAGGTATTATAAACTAAGTGTGTAAAATCCGTGTTTATTTAATGTAAAAATAGTGTAAACAAAAAAAATAGGGAGACATGGGGATAATTACTGCAGAAATTATATAGATTGATCACTGTATATAATAAATAAATATAATATAATATAATATACCTAGTAAAACATCCTTATAAATGCTAGGATGAAGAGTATATTTTAAACGTTTAATATTAATTTTCAGGAGGAAATATGACTAAAAAACAACTATTTGCGATACTTGACCCAAAAACTTGGTCGGCATCTATTATTCCGGTACTTATAGGAACTCTTTATTCAACATATCAATTTGGAAATCTCAGATTAGATCTATTTATAGCTATGTTACTTTCGGCAGTAGGAGTACAATGTTTTGCCAATGTACTCAATGATTATTCTGATTATTTAAGTGGGTTAGACACCGTAGATACTGTCCATGATAGAGAGGGGGGGATTCTGGTTTTTGATAGTATCCCACTCATTCAAGTAAAAAAATTGATGGTCTATCTAGTGGTATCTACATTATTTCCATCAGTCTATCTTCTCTTCCATGGAGGAGTTCTAGTTGCCATTATTGGTGTTATAGGGTTTCTTGTAGCTTATTTTTACTCTGCAGGGCCACTGCCTATATCTAAAACAATGTTAGGAGAATTACTTTCAGGATTTACTATGGGAGGTCTTATAACTTGGTTAGCGTATTATATTCAGACTGGCTATATAGATAAAAATATTATATTGATTTCAATACCTATAATAATTTATATAGGATCTATCCTCTTCACAAATGGTCTTTGTGACATAGAGAAAGATCGAGCAACTAGAGTAACTCTTCCTATAATTATAGGAAGAGAGAGATCTATAGATATTTTAAAATTTGCCTATGTAATGATGTATATTTTTGTATTTTTAAGTATTGTTCTAAAAACCTTGCCTAATTTAATGTTTTTAATCTTTTTATCGGTTCCATTGATTGTGAAAAAGCTTAAGTTTATTACAGTTAAAAATATATCTTTAAAAAATAGATCGAATATCATGGAAAGTTCAGTTTTATCGGGAATTATCTTTTTTCTTTTTTATATGATAATTATTTTAGGAGAAATTTTAAGGAGTGAGTTTTTATAATGTCAATTGAAAATGATAAAGATCAAAAGAAGAGAGCTCATAATGTGTTTCAAAAAATATCATATTGCTATGATTTTATGAATGATATTATTACCCTTGGAGTACATAGACTATGGAAAAAAGACCTCATTAGAAATATTCCAGTGGAGAGTAAAAAAATATTAGATGTGTGTTGTGGTACTGGAGATATAGCCATAGGAATGGGGAGAAAATTAAAGACTTCCCAGATAAAAGCCCTTGATTTTAGTGATAGGATGCTTAAGGTCGCTAAGAAAAGAGCAAATGCAAAAAATCTTAAGAATATAAAGTTTATTCATGGGAGTGCATTATCTCTACCCTTTAAAGAAAATAGTTTTGATACTGTTACTATCTCCCTTGGAATTAGAAATACATCTGATTATAAAAAGGTTCTCAGTGAGATAAATCGTGTTTTAAAACCTGGAGGTAGTTTTTTTTGTATGGAGGCTTCCTATCCAGATCCCTTATTAATCAGGAAGATATTAAAATTTTACTGTAGAGTTTTAGTTCCAATTATGGGGAAAATTATAGTGAAATTACAGACAGAATATCGTTGGTTAGATGAATCTGTAGAGGCTTTTTTATCCAAAGAAGAACTCACAGCACTTATAAAAGAAACAAAATTTACTGATGTAACTCTTAAAACCTACCTTTTTGGAAGTTGTACCCTACATTGTGGAATTAAAGGAGGAGGAGATGGAAACTAAAAAATATTTTGATCTCATAGAGAAAGAATATTTAAATGAGGTTTCTCATGTATCAAAAAAAGATTATATAGAGGAGGCTTTTAAGATGGCTTACCTTATCCTTTTTTTTCATAATTCTAAAAATGATATAGATGGCAGGGATCTTCTTTTGGGAGATCTATTTATATCCCTTTTAAACAGACATCTCTTAATCTTAGATAGAGAACTTTTAAAAAAAATCACAGACAGGGTTACCCTTTGTTATTCTAAGAAAATTACCTGTGGAAAATGTGATTATACGGAAGAACTCTTAGAACTACTAAAGGAAGTGAGTTGAGATGATATATACAAAAGAATTAATAAAGATAGAAAAAAATATAGAGGTTCTTATAGAATCCCTGAATGATGAGTTTACAAAAAAAGAAACTAAAAGATTAATAAGCTCAGGTGGTAAACGATTGAGACCTCTTTTTTTGATCTTAGCTGCCAAGGCTGGAACAATTAATAAAAAATGTTATGAAGCAGCAGCTTCTTTGGAACTTCTTCATACTTCGTCTTTAATTCATGATGATATAATCGATCATGGGGTGATGAGGAGGGGAAAAGAAACCACAGTAAGTGTTTATGGAAGGGAAAGGGCAGTTTCTACAGGAGGAATCCTCTCTTTTTTTGCTATGGATAATATTATATCCCTGGGGAATGAAAAAGTGTCAGCTGCCATGATAGATACTTTAGAAACACTTTGTTTAGGAGAGTTAAAGCAATTGGATGAAAGATATAATTTTGAGATAAATTATTATGATTATATAACTAAAATTTCTAAAAAAACAGCTTCTCTTTTCGCTCTTTCGTGCACTATGGGGGGGATTTTGTCGGGAGCAGCCGAAAATACCATAGAGAAACTTCACAATATTGGTTTTAATATAGGGTGCAGTTTTCAAATTTTAGATGATATCCTAGATATAAGTGGTTCAGAAAAAGAAACTGGAAAGGTCTGCGGTCAGGATATACGAGGGGGGATATTCACTCTTCCTTATTTACTTTTGATGGAGAAAGACCCTTGTTTTAAAAAAAGAATCCTTTCAACAACCTATAAATCTCGAAGTTCTGAGTTTGATGAACTGACAGATGAAGTTAGAAAAAATTTTATCTTAGAGGAGGCATATGGTGTGAGTAATTTGTTTTTAGACAAGGCCTCTAACCTTCTCTCCACCTTGGAATGTCCTGAGGTTCAAAAAAGTTTTACATATATCATAAATAAATTATATAGGAAGATCTAGAAAAATATACAACTTAATGGATAATATATTATAGGAGGGGTTAAAATTAAATATTTAGGAGAAACGATGGCGTTAGTTGCAGCACTTGGAATGGTAGGAGCATCTATTTCCTTTGAGGTTGCTGGTAAAAAAGTAGGATCTCTTACGGTAAATATCGTTAGACTTATACAAGGTCTGATTTTTTTGAGTATCACTTCTTTTTTTGTTAGGGGAATACCGTTTCCAATAGACGCTAGCCTAAAAGAATATACGTTTTTAGGAATATCTGGTTTTATAGGGATGTTTTTAGGTGATTTATTTATGTTTGAATCCTTTGTTCTTTTAGGGGCTCGTATAACTACCTTGATAATGACCGCGGTACCTGTGGTGACTGCTCTTTCAGCATGGATTATACTGGGAGAAACCTTAAGTTTTCAAGAGGGAATAGCTATTTTACTTACTATAGGCGGAATATTTTTAGTAATGTTTTATGGTAACAGAAAGGGCAAGGGAGAGAAAAAAGAAAAATTTCCAATAAAAGGAATTCTTTGTGCCATAGGTGGAGTTCTAGGACAATCTTTGGGACTTATTTTTAGTAAGATAGGTCTAGAATCTTACGATCCTCTCGCTGCTACTCAGATTAGAGTAATTGTAGCTACAATAGCCTTTATAATTCTTATATCTATAAGGGGAAAATGGGGAGAAGTAAAAAAAGGCACAAAAGATAAAGCGGCTCTTAAATGGTTAGTCGTAGGATCTTTTTTTGGTCCATTTGTAGGGGTTACTGCAATGCTTATAGCACTAAAAAATGCAAGTGCAGGAATAGTATCGACCCTTTCATCTACAAGTCCTATATTAGTGATACCGTTTTGCATATTTATATTCAAGGAAAAAGTGAGACCGATAGAAATTTTAGGAGCTATTATCTCTGTAGGAGGAGCATCTCTTTTCTTTATATGAAATAAAAAAGACCTTTTTTCATAATAACTCCATTATAATGTAGTTATCAGAACAAACATTAAAGGAACTAATTTATGAAAAAAGGATCTAAACATTTTAATATATCTAAAAGAGAAAAATATTATTTTATTAGATCTATCTCTTTGTATGTTTTGTATCTTGTTGGTATCCCAACTTTTATACCGTTGTACTCATACTCAGTATTTAATACACCATTTTTTAATAGATCTAAATTTAAATAACTTTGACTCCAATTTAAAATTTCGTCAATCATAGGAACTTCTATCTTATATTTATTTGCAAGCCATTTTACTATAGCAATTCCATAAAATATATCATCTGTAAAAAATCTACTATTTTTATCTAAAATATATTTTTCTCCATCTTTCATTACTGGGGTTTTTATTCGGCCAAGAGTTTTAGAATTTATAAAAGATTCTTTTATATTTTCATTGGAAGAATTATTTGTAAATCTTTCTAAATCTAAATAATTCAGCATATGATCAAAATGTTCGGTTGGATTTAGTTCTCTAATTTTTTGTCTGATTTTTTCATAATCTGCATCTAACATCTTCAGTATATTGGCTGAACTTTCATCAAACTCTCTATAAAAATAAGGAACCTTATCTAAGGTTTCCCAACCTTGCTTGTTTTTTAAATATAATCCGTACATACGTGAAGTATGAATTATTTGATTATCTACCGATAAAGTTAATGATAAAAAATTATCAGCTTGATAGGTTTTACTTGTTCCATACCCTTCTAGTGATATTTTTTCAAATAAATCATTATTTAATTCATTAAATTTATTCTTCGGAAAAACAGATACGATATTAATAGGCTTAGCACCATAAGTTATTCCAATTGATCCATATTCCTTAGTTCTGCATATCCATGGTATTAGTCCATAAGAAAAATATACCAACTTATTCAATGAAAATTTCTCTTTAATTTCGTTATACATCCAATTAACTCCACCTTGGCCATAGATAGATCCAAGCCACACCTCTTTATCTTTTGGAATGTGTTCTCCAATCCTTAAAAGTACTTTAAAATATTGAGATACAGGCATACATAATAAAATTATTTCAGCATCTTTTAAAGCTACTTTTTCATCGCTTGTAGCTAAATGTATTTTTCCTTCTACTATTTTTTCAACCTCTCCATTTTCTGATTGAAACTCTACCTTTAAAGTTTTTTTCCAAAGGTCCGGTTTACTCGTTAAAATTGTGACTGTAAAACCTAGATTTGCTAGTAAAGGTGCTACTGTATGAGCACTACTACCGCCTCCAACGATGGTTATTTTTTTCATTTTTTAACTCCTCCTTAAATTTAAATATCTAATTTTGGTTTTTCCGACGTTTTTTAAGAAATTAAAAAAATTATAGTTTTTTTGGGGATCGATTAAAAATATGCTTTTCTTAAGAATATTTTTTATTGAGAATATTTCTATGACTCTTTTTTGTTGAATTTAATTTTAAAATGTAAGATGTAAGATGTGGAATAATAACTTTTCGAGAGGTAAAGGGATATAAATGGATAAAATTGTATTGTGATTTTTAAATTTTAAGAGATATTTTATATTTCATTATATGACGTTATCGTGAAAAAGTCCAGTAAAATCAAAAGTAGTTAAAAAATTAGTGATATTAGGTGGATGAT
The DNA here is from genome assembly GCF_037132775.1 of Psychrilyobacter sp. Lineage (GTDB taxonomy): Bacteria > Fusobacteriota > Fusobacteriia > Fusobacteriales > Fusobacteriaceae > Psychrilyobacter. The sequence goes on along the minus strand of NZ_JBAHZY010000017.1, from coordinate 5,853 downwards.
TTATAGGTGTTATCAGACGCTGATTCAAGTGTCATTCTTTAAATATTTGATCCACCTAGGGTTATAAAAAAAGAAGCTGTTAAATTTCAATTTTATTTATTTGTATAAATTGAGCTCATATTCCACTCTTACATTGAATTAACATGGGAAAAATGTTAAAATGGAAAAAAATATGGGAGGTAATAAGATGAATGAATTTAAAAAATTTTGCAGTGGTGGAGGCTGAACTTCTAAAATAGGACCGGGTGTTCTATCAAAAGTGTTGGCTCATATCCCAAAAGCATATGATAAGAATCTACTTATTGGATTTGATAGTGCTGATGACGCTGCAGTATATAAGGTGAGTGAGGATACGGCCTTAATTCAAACGTTAGACTTTTTCACTCCCATAGTTGAAGATCCATACACATATGGAAAGATAGCGGCAGCTAACTCTCTCAGTGATGTATATGCAATGGGTGGAGATGTTCTTACAGCACTAAATATAGTGTGTTTCCCGGAAAAATTAGATCATAATATATTGGGAGAAATTTTACGTGGCGGAGCTGAGAAAGTAATGGAATCAGGTGGGATCTTAAGTGGAGGACATTCTGTAAATGATGAAAATCCAAAATATGGATTGTCTGTAACAGGAGTAGTACATCCTGATAAGGTAATAGCTAATAATACGTGTAAGGTAGGGGATAAATTAATCTTAACAAAACCCCTTGGAATCGGAATAGTGACTACAGCTCATAATGTAGGAGAAGCCAACGATCGTTCTTATAAGGAAGCCATAAAACTTATGGAAACGTTGAATAAATATTCAGCTGAAAAGATGAAAAAATACAAGGTAAATGGGTGTACAGATGTAACTGGATTTGGATTTTTAGGGCATCTATCTGAGATGTTAAATGATGAGATCAGTATGATAATAGACAGTAAAAAGGTCCTTTATATTAAAGAAGCCTATGAGTATGCAGAAGAATTCTTGATTACCTCTGCCGGACAAAAAAATAGAAAACATCTGGGAAATAAAGTGATTTTAGAGGGTGTTTCATTTCCCATGGAGGAGATATTGTTTGATCCGCAGACTTCAGGGGGATTACTTATAAGTGTAGCAAATGAAGATGCAGACAGGCTTTTAGCTGATCTGGAAGAACTAGATATAAAATCCAGCCTTGTAGGAGAAGTCGTGAAAAAAAATATATATAGAATGAAAGTTATATAGGCAATAAAGGGGGGTTAAGAGTGAAAAGACTGTTATCAAGTCTACCAAAAGTAGATGAATTTTTAATAAGTGAAAAATTAGAAAAATATAAAGATAGTATTCCATATAATATCCTAATTAAATCTATTCGGGAAGGAATTTCATTCTACAGGGAAGAGATATTGAATAAAAGATTGGCTGATATAAATATGGAAAAGGAAGATCTAAAGATAAAGATCACCGACAAGATAATAAAATTAATTGAATCAAAAAATCAGTTAAATCTCAAAAGGGTAATAAATGCCACAGGAACGATTATTCATACTAATTTAGGAAGATCAAAGTTAATAGAAAGCAGTGTGAAAAATATAGTAAATATAGCCAGCAACTATAATAACCTGGAATATGATATCTCTACCGGTAAGAGGGGGAGCAGATATTCCCATATTGAAAAATTAATCTGTGACATTACAGGAGCTGAAAGCGCCCTGGTAGTAAATAACAATGCAGCAGCAGTATTACTGGTTTTAGATACTCTGACTAAGGATAAAGAAGTAATCGTATCTAGAGGAGAACTGGTTGAGATAGGTGGATCCTTTAGAATTCCTGCTATAATGGAATATAGTGGTTCTAAGCTGATAGAGGTAGGAACAACCAATAGAACTCATAAGAAGGACTATTTAGAGGCTATAACACCTGAAACCAAAGCACTTCTAAAGGTTCATACTTCTAACTACAAGATCATGGGATTCACTAAGAAAGTAAAGAATGAAGAGTTATCTAAGATGGCGAAAGATAAAAAATTGATCTCTATTGAAGATTTAGGTAGTGGCGTATTGGTAGATTTTTCTAAATATGGATATAAGAAGGAACCTACAGTTCAAGAGAGTTTGAAATCTGGTATAGATGTAGTTACATTCAGTGGGGACAAACTTTTAGGAGGTCCTCAGGCTGGAATTATAGTCGGGAAAAAACAGTATGTTGAGAAGATGAAAAGAAATAATCTTTTACGTACTTTAAGGGTCAGCAAGTTGACGGTAGCTGCTCTAGAAGTTACCTTGAGAGAGTATTTAGATGAAGCGGAAGCTATAAAGAATATTCCTACCCTTAGAATGATATTAGAGGGGAAAGATGAGGTTGAGAAAAGAGCTCATATTTTATATGAAAAATTAAAAACTTTAGGAAATTTTGAGGTGGATTTAGTTGAAACTAGTGCAATGATCGGTGGAGGATCTATGCCTACAGAACTTATGGATAGTTTTGGGGTAGCAATATCTTATACAGGTTATAGCATTGTTAAATTAGAAAGAATACTTCGAAATAATTCATTATCTATCATTGGAAGAATTCAAGGCGGTAAATTGATTTTCGATTGTAAAACTCTGAATGAAAACGATATGGATAGTATATATGAAATTCTAACTAAAGGGATTGATACAATATGAGTATAGTAATTGGAACGGCAGGACATATAGACCATGGTAAAACCACGTTGATAAAAAACCTTACTGGGATAGATACCGATAGATTACCTGAAGAAAAAAAAAGAGGGATCTCTATAGATTTGGGATTTAGTTACCTCAATCTACAAGATGAAAAAGTAGGTATAATAGATGTTCCTGGACATGAAAAATTTGTGAAAAATATGATGGCAGGAGCTACAGGAATAGATATAGTTATGTTAGTAATAGCTGCTGATGATGGAATAATGCCTCAGACTCGTGAGCATTTTGATATAGTTAGACTTTTAGGGATTCATCACGGAGTTATAGTAATAACTAAGTGCGATAAGGCAAGTAAAGAAAGGGTACTAGAAGTAAGGGATGAAATAGAGGAAGAATTAAGAGGAAGTTTTTTAAGTGGAGCTCCTATGATAGAAACCTCTATAGATAACCCCGATTCTTACGAAAAAGTAAAAGACTCACTGGAAGATTTAATAAAAACTATTAAAAGTGAAGAAAAAGAGCAAATAGTTTTTAGAATGTCGGTGGATAGATCATTTAGTGTAAAAGGATTTGGTACCATAATCACAGGGACATCTCAAGGGAAAGATTTGAGAGTAGGAGATTCTCTGCAAATATATCCTGGTAACAGGGTCGCAAAGATCAGAGGTATACAAAATCACGGTCTCAGTGTTGACACTCTTAGTGCAGGGAATAGATGTGCTATAAACCTTGCAGGGATAGACAAGGAAGATATAAAAAGGGGAAGTGTAGTGGCTACTCCTAATTCTCTTTCTGTAACTAGACTTATGGATGTAGAGATAAATTACCTGTCTTCTAATAGCAAGATTTTAAAAAATAACCAAAGAGTTAGATTTCATCATGGAACAAAGGAGATCATCTGTCGGATAAAATTACTAGATCAACAGGAATTAAAAGCTGGAGACAGCGGTTATGCTCAATTGATATTAGAGAAGGAATTGGTTGGATTCCCTGGAGATTTAGGAATACTTCGTAATTATTCTCCTATGTTTACCATTGGAGGAGTCACTATCCTAAATCCATTGGCTGTAAAGGCTAAGAGATTCGATGAAAAATTAATCGTGAAATTAAAGGGTGGGAAGAACAACAATAGTGTTAAACTATCTGGTGTCATTGAGGAACTAAGCTCTAAATATCCATCTTTTGAAGATATAAAGTTAAATTTTGGAAGTACTGAAGATATCACTGAACCACTGGTAAAACTAGTAAAAAATAAGGAAGTTTTAGAGTTGACAGCTTTAAGCGAAATTATATACATGCATAAAAACTTTTTAGAAGAAAAAAAGGTAGAACTTTTAGCTATTTTGGAGGAATTTCACAGTAAGAACCCACTGTTAATAGGAGAAAATACTTCTACTCTGAGAAATAAGGTTTTTTCTAAGAAATTTAAGAATAAAAATTATTTAGAAGTTTTATCAAAACTAGAGGATGATAAAGTTATTAAGGTAAATTCTAGTCTTGTTTCACTTTTCGATTTTGAAATAAAGTTAAGCACAAACCAGGAAAAAATTAAAAATACGATCTTAAAAACTTATAAAAATAATGCCTACAAGCCTCCTAAATATGAGGAACTGTCTAAATTAGCTGGGGATCCCAAGGAATTAAAGAGAGTTTTTGATATGATGGTATTGTTAGGAAAATTAAAGTTCATAGAAAAGGACATTTTCCTCATAGATTCAGATTATAATAATCTAGTGATGATAATAAATCAACTGGGAGAAGATGGCAAAGAGATAGCTCTTCCTGATGTTAAAGCCAAGATGGATACTAGTAGAAAATATTTGGTTGCCTATTTGGAACATCTAGATAAGATAGGAATAACTAAGAGAGTAGATAACGCAAGGGTACTTGTATAAGGGAGGTATTAATTTTGATAAAAATAGATGCTATGGGATTGGCTTGTCCATTACCTGTAATTCATACTAAAAAAGCATTAAAAAATATAGAGGAAAACGGTCACGTAGAAACAATGGTCGACAATGTATCTTCCATGGAAAATCTATTAAAAATGGCCAAAGAGATGGGGCTAGAGTCTAACAGTGAAAAAGTAGAAGAACACAAGTATAAGGTAGTAATCATTAAGGGTGAAGGTGGGACTACTATTGTTTCAAATGATGCGGCATCAAATGATAAGATGGTCATTGCGATCTCTTCTGATAAGATGGGAGAAGGGATAGATGAATTAGGAGATGTATTGATGAAGGGATTTATCTATACACTGACTGAGATGGATCTTATGCCAACTACGGTTTTGCTCTACAATGGAGGAGCTAAACTGACAGTAGAGGGCGCTCCTACACTTGAAGATTTTAAAACTTTAGAGGAGATGGGAGTGGAGATATTAACTTGTGGAACTTGTCTTAATTACTATAATTTAGGAGATAAATTAGCAGTAGGAGAGGTAACTAATATGTACACTATTATGGAAAGACTGCAGAGTGCAGATAAATTAATAAGACCATAGACCCTCTTCCTTTTAAGTTTCTCCCTCGTAGGGAGAAACAAAGTTAGAATAGTGAGGATGGAATAAGAAAAAATTAAAATACCTTTCTCTAATTTACAACGTGAAGAGAAAGGTTGCCGACAGGCGAGAGAGGGTAGTATGAAAAAAACAGAAGAATTTAACCTTATTTCTTTTGAGTCAACTCATATGGCGATAAAGAGTGAGAAATTATTAAAAGAAGTTAATTTAGATATAAGAATAATTCCTGTACCTATGGAAATAACATCTAGTTGTGGCCTTTCACTTCGTATAAATCCTATAGATTATAAGGAAGCTAGAGAAATTTTAGACAGAAATCAGATAGAATTTTCAGGATGTTATATGATAAAAAAAATAGGATTGAAAAAAGAAATTCTTGACATCACCAAGTAAATTATTGTAATATTAACTATAAAAATATTTAAATCCATATATTTCCATAATTTGGTTGGAAGTTTCTACGAGTCACCGTAAATGGCTTACTATGGGGTTAGTTAATTATAGTTTCTTCCATGGTTTCCATCAAAAATTTTGAAAGTTTTTTTGAACTATTATGATTGGCGGTGAGTCTTGTCAAGCACACCACCACATATTTTCAAGGAAAACTTCATTTGCAGTAAAATAATTTAATACTTTTCGCGGTCTATTTCTAATTCTTTCTACAGTTCTTTCTAACTCATCATCTGGTATTGCTGAAA
>NZ_JBAHZY010000126.1:0-34533 GCF_037132775.1 Psychrilyobacter sp. | reverse complement strand
CATACGAGTACCCTCTACAGGATCTACAGCAATATCTACGGCGATATCCATATCATTTCTTAGACCTACTGTTTCACCTATATATAGCATAGGTGCTTCATCAATTTCACCCTCTCCAATAACGATCTCTCCGTTGATATGAATCTTGTTTAACATAGTTCTCATAGCATCAACAGCTGCCTGATCGGCTGCCACTTTGTCACCTCTACCGACCCATTTGTGTGCTGCTAATGCTGCCGCTTCAGTTACCCTTGCAAATTCAATGGCTAGTTCTCTTTTCATTAATCTTGTTCCTCCTCATATATAACTCTATAAATAGTTTCGTTCTTTTTCTTCATGGACAGTTTATCTCTTGCAAATTTTTCAATGTAATACAGGTTATTGAAATTATCTAATTGGAGTTTGATATCCTCCATCTCCTGATGTAATTTTGCCGATTGGATAGTTGTATCTTTTAATTCATTCTGTAGTTGATCTAGTGTTCTATATCCACGATAAATTCTTGGGATGTAGAGAAAGATCCCCAGTATTCCAAGGAGAATGAATATGAAAAATCCATTAATTCTTTTCATTATTTATTACCTTCCAATTTTTTCATTAATTTAACTATATATATTCCTAGACTAAAAATTATTATATTTATAAGGCCGCTAGATATAGTTAGAGTAAATCCAGGCCAGATCTCCACGAGGGAGGCCCCAATAAGCCCAACTATAAAATACAGGGTATTATCCCTGTGGGATTTTAAAAGTTTATCTATAATTCTAGCAAATCCGACAATACCTATGATGGCTCCGATACCTACTAAGGCAACAGGCAGTATCATCCTATTATTTACAAATCCTAGGATATTATAGTATTCTCCTAGCATGACTAATAGGAGGGATCCAGAGATTCCAGGGATAACCATAGCTCCTCCAGCTAAAGTACCAGCCAGGATTAATTTTATGATATATCCTCCTGTCAACTGATATAAGCTACTGGAAGTTTCGCTATTACCATAGAAAGATTGAAGGATACTAAAGCCAATCATTAACAGTAATCCAAATAGAAACCACAGCTTACCGTATTTATTTATCTGTTTATTATCTCTATGGGTTAAAACTAGTGGCAGAGATGCTACTATCAGTCCTAAAAAGAAAAAACTGGTAGCTTCTCTATAATTAGTGTAGAGAAATCCTATCACCTTGGCAAATACAAGGAGACCAATGATAACGCCTATAAATATTTGGGATAAAAATTTAATAGATTCTATTTTTTTTTCTTTAGGAGCAGTAAAAAATTCTCCCACAGATTCTGTAAGTTTTTCATAAATTCCCAAGAGGAGAGCTACAGTTCCGCCAGAAACCCCAGGGATAATATTAGCTATTCCAATAAAAGCACCACTGATTATATTTTTAATCACCGTCAACCATCCCCACGATCTCTTTTATGAATGATTTTACATCGGAAAAATCTTTATATACAGAGGCGAATCGGATATATGCGATTTCGTCTAAGTTTTTTAATTTCGCCATAACCAATTCCCCTAATTCAGTACTTTCTATTTCTAGATGGTTGGTTTCTCTGATGGTATTTTCAACCTCTTCAACAAATCTTTCCAAAGCTTCTAGGTTGACATTTCTTTTGATAACAGCTCTTTCAAGCCCCTTTAAAAGTTTATCTTTATTAAAAACTTCCTTGATCTTATTTTTTTTTATTACAAAAATAGGAACGGGTTCTATCTTTTCATAGGTAGTGAATCTTTTGCAACAGACAACACATTCCCTTCTTCTTTTTATAGAGTTATCTGTGCTATGGGGTCTACTGTCAATAACCTTAGTATCCACAGCACCACAATAAGGACATTCCATAATTTACCCCTCTTCTGAACTTATGATGTTTAAAATTTCTTGCGGGTTCTTTGCATTTAAAAGGTTATTTCTAAAAGTTTCATTTCTGATTAATCTTGAAATTCTAGCCAAGATTTTAAGGTATACACTGCTATCACTTAGTGGTGAAGCAAATACAAAAAACAACTTAACATCTTGACTGTCTAAAGATTCAAAGTTAATTCCTTCGTTGCACCTTCCAAAAGCAATAGTTAACTTTTTAGCAAAATTAGTTTTAGCATGGGGAATAGCTACCCCTTTACCAATACCTGTACTTCCTAATTTTTCCCTATCAATAAGAGCTAATTCAATAACTTTAGGGTCATCGATAGAATTCGATACTCCAAGTAGTTGCGATAATTCTAAAAGAGCTTCTTTTTTATTCTGTGCTCTCAAATCAAGGGAAACCATATCTAAAGTTATATAATCTGTTATTTTTGCAATATTCATATAATCCTCCTAAAAAAATTCTTTAAAATTTATTTTTAAATTTAAATGGTAGTTCATATAATCCTCCAAGAGTAAAATTATGCTTTTAGCATCATCTACAGAAGGGTCTAAAGAAACTATGTCGTTTATCTTTTTATCAAATAAGTTTGATATTATAATTTTTTGTATCTCAGTTAATTTGTTGAAGGTTGGTAGATCATTTATTATGGAATTTTCTATATCGAAATATAGCCCATCGTTTATATTAAACATAATCCCTTCTCCCTGAATGAGAAGGAGTAAAAAATATCCTAAAAGGAGATAATTCTTGATAGGTTTATTATTTTTATCCAAAAACCGAAAGGAATTCAAAAGTAATTTATATAAACCTATTCGTGTTTCGTTTTCAACTAAGACGGAGTTTAAAATTTCCAAGATATGAAAAGAAATATTTAACTTTTCAAGATCTTTTCTAAGGTCGAAAAAAGTTTCATTCAATTCAAATGAACTTAAGATATAGTAATCCTCTTTTTTATAAAATATAAAATTGGATACCCCGAATAGATCGGCTCCATTGAGATGTCTTTTTTTAGATTTTCTAATTCCGCTAATATTGATATTGATCTTTCCAAAATTTTTAGTAAACAATGTCAATGATCTGTCGGCTTCAGAATGGTCCACTTTTTTTATGACTATACCATCAGTTTTTAATAATTTCATCGAGGGAAAAATCCTTTTTAGATACAGGAATATTTATTTCAATATCTTTAATTATTAGTTCTGAAACTTCAATATTTTCATCTAGTATTCTAACATGTGTTGGAAAATTAATTCCATTTATTTTTGAAAAAGATTCAAATTTTATCGTTATTCCATCATTATAGATGATTTTTTGGATTTGATTGTTAGATTTGATCACCCTAAAATTTACATTCTCATCATGTGATTTAAGGTCACGAATAAATTTTAGAGTAAAATTTTCATCTATGTTTATTTTTTGATCTATTGTCTGTTCTAAAAGAGGGTAATAGATAGTCTTGTCAGAACCATTATACAGATAGATTTCCCCTTTATTTATGGCAGGAGAAATCATTTTTTTTATGAGTTTATCTGGCAGATCGGCTAAAACTTGGTACTCTTTTGTTTTCGTCCGCTTATTCAAACGAGTATTTTCAATAATTATAGCTTTAAAAGTATTAATTTTTTTAAAATCATTTTTATCTTCAGCAAATAAACTTAAGCTAAATATAAAAAAATAAAGAACAATTTTTTTCATAGGCTTACCTCTCTTTTTTGATAATCATAACATCTTTGAGATTAAATATATTATAGGGCAGTTTTACGGTTATTTGTTTAAACATCTCGTCGTTATTGTCAATAGCTGTGATCTCACCCAAAAAAAGATTTTTTTTATAGATATCACTGATACCAGACGTGAATATTTTATTGCCTACTTGGATATTTGAATCGGTAACGACATATTCTAGATTGAGAATTTCGTTTCCCTGGCCACTTAAAATTGATAGAGTGTCTCCATTTTCATCGATAGCACTGGTATAACCCTGATTGGAGGTGATTAATTCTACAATGGAATAGTTATCAAAGACTTCTTTGATCCTTCCAACTACACCTAGCGTGGAGGTAACCGCCATATTTTTTTTTATATTATCATTTTTCCCTTTGTCAATAGATATAGTTTCATAGGGATTTAGTGAATCTATATAGGAAATTTCGGCTATGATAATAGTATATTTCATTTTTTTTTTCATTTGAAGCAGTTCCCTTAGATGTTGGTTTTCCTTTAAAAGATTCTTATTTTCAAAGAAAAGATGTTTTTGTTTTTCTATGGTTAATTCTAAAATCTCATTTTTTTTTGAGATCTCTTTGATATAAAAAAAAGTGTTGAAAAAATCTTGTATATTATTGGTAGTTGTATACACTTTTAATCTAAGGGGGAACAGTAAGTTGTTAGCTTTGGTTATAAAAAGATCAGATTGTGAAAAAAAGGTAGCGATAAAGAAAAATATTATTAAAGGTACCCACCACTTTTGTTTAGTCTTTTTTTGTTTAAAATTCATCTATATTTGATCTATAATAGAAAGCAATAATTTTGTAGATCCTACCAGATCTTCGATTTTAATAAATTCCTCTTTAGTATGAACTTTACTCATACCTATACCTAGATTAACAGAAGGAATGCCCTTTCCATTGTAGATATTAGTATCACTTCCACCACCAGATTTTATGGGTTTATATTCAATATCTATATCCTTACAAGCACACTCTAAAATTTCTAATATTTTACTATCTGCTTCAATTTTAAATCCATCATATCCCTTTACGATTTCTTCTTTAAATTGTGCACCAAACTCCTTTGAAGTTTCAGCGAAGATAGCTTTAGTTTCAGCCAATAATTCATCTAAAATTTCACCGTCAAAACTTCTAGCTTCATACATCATAGATACACTAGGCATAACAATATTTACAGCTGATCCTCCAATTATTACACCGATATTAGAAGTAGTATTTTCATCTACCCTTCCCAACCTGAGTTTAGTGATTGCATGGGATGCTACTACCAATGCATTGATTCCGTTTTCAGGCTCTAAACCTGCATGAGCTGGTTTACCAATGATCTCAATCTTTCCTTTAGCTGCAAATGGTGCCTGTATAGTAATAGTTCCTGGGTTTCCACCTGAGTCTATGATGATTCCAAAATCAGGGGCATATTTTTCTATATCCATTGCACGAGCACCCAAAAGGCCTATCTCTTCTGCAATAGAAAATACAACAATAATCTCAGGGTGATCTGAGTTATTTTCCTTTAGTTGCTTGAGCGTCTCTAAGATAGCTGCAATGCCGGCTTTATCATCTCCTCCTAAAACAGAGGTACCATCTGACTTAATGATTCTATCTTCTATAATCGGAGTGATCTTATCACAGGGTAAAACGGTGTCCATATGAGCACTAAATAATACTTTCTTTTTATTAGAACCTTTAGCCTTTAAAACACCGATGATGTTTCCTGCATTACCGTTGCAACTTTCACCTGCATTATCTTCAGTAACTTCAAGGCCTATTTTTTCTAATTCAGCCTTTACATAATCAGCCATAACTCTTTCTTTTAGAGATGGTGACGGAATTTTAACCATATCTAAAAAGGTATCTACGATCCTTTGTTCATTTATCATATTTTCCTCCTAATACATTTAATGTTATTTTTGTTTTGTCTAAAGAAATTATATAATAAAAGTAAGGATTTTGCAAAGGGTTATGATGTTTTAATAGCTCTAATCTGTTCATTTTAATAGAATAATAAAAAAAATAAGCTGTTCAGCATTGGATATGGAAATATTAACTAAATAGAGGTATACTTTTAAAAGGAATCTATAAGTAACGAGGAGGAGTTAGATGTTAAAAAAAATAAAATTATTACCATTGATAATTATTCTGGGGGTAGTGCCTCTAATAGTACGGTTAAAGATTATATCGACTCCTAATAGGAAGTTTAGATTATATGGCGTACCCATTGGGAGAGAATAACTTTGATTTTTTTTCCTATTATAAGGCAATCTTCATTGTAGTTTTTTCGACTATTGGACTCATACTCTTTTTTATGAAAGGTGAGGTCATAAAAACAAAATATTATATTCCTTTAATATTTATGGGGATCTTGGCTAATCTATACTACAGTATTTTCCCCCTTCACATCGGTAGTCCTAAAGGGTGTTGGAGATAGGTATGAGGGGGTCTTTGTCTGGCTGTCATATTTGATAATAACTTTTTTAACTATTAATTTAGTGAAAACTAAAAAAGATATAAAAATACTTCTAGGAGCAGCTTTTATAGGGGTAATTATAATATCAATCATAGGTAGTTTTCAGTTTTTTGGATTGGATCTATTCAAAAGTGGTTTCGGTAGACACCTGATCTTGCCTAAAGATCTATGGGGAATAGCCGATACTCTAAATTTTAAATTTGATAAATATATTATCTATTCTACCTATTTTAACCCAAATTATGGTGGTTCATTGATGGTTATGTTTTTATTCTTTGCTGTAATGACTTTTTTTAGTGTGAGGGGAAAATTATACAATATCTCAGCATATTTATTTTATATTTTAATCTACATAAATTGGCTAGGATGTCGATCTAGAGCTGGTTTTTTGGCAGGGCAGTTCACGCTGATATTTTTTCTCTTTTTTTACAGGAAAAACCTTATTAAAAAATCAAAAATAATAATATTGCTCATAGTTACATCACTAATTATAGGGTGGGGAATGGATAGTTTTTCAGAAAATTCACTGGGAAAAAAATTATATGATACAGAGACATCAAAATATAATCCCATGAGGAAGATGATCTTAAATACTCCTAATGATCTAGTGATTACAGCGGATAAGGTTTCATTAAATATCATCTTAGAGGATGAAAAGCTAAGCTTTAAAGATGATGGTGGCAAAAAACTTCCTTTTAAATTGGTGGATAATAGATATAAATTTATAGATAAAAGGTATGAAAAATTTGAGATAGAGAAAAGAAAGGAAGATTATTATAACATTGTTTATGATAACTTTAATTACCCCTTGATTTTAAAAAATAATGGATTTAAAACCATTGGGTTTCAGGGTAGGATCACAGATATCTATACGGCAGACAGGGTAAGATGGGTGGATGGATATGAGAAAAAGGGAAGTTCTAGGGTATACATATGGTCTAGAACTATTCCAAAATTAAAATATACTGGATTTTTAGGAGGAGGACCTGATACTTATTCTTTAATTTTTCCCCAGGAGGATAATTTTGGGAAAAGGATAGCCTATGGCAATCCTAGTATGATAGTAGATAAACCGCACAATTTGTATCTTCAGATACTTATTAATATGGGATATCTATTCTTTATAGGTTTTGTGGTTTTAGTTGGGAGTTATCTAATTCAGTCTATAAAAATTTATAAGGATAAAGAATTTAATAGTTTTTATGAAGTTATTGGTTTAGCCACAGCGTTAGCTATAAGTAGTTATCTAGCCGCTGGGATGTTTAATGATAGTGCGGTATCGGTAGCCCCATATTTTTGGTTTTTCATGGGATTGGGTATAGCTGTAAACAAAAAGCTGGAAGGATAATCCTTCCAGCTTTTTTAGATAATAGAGAAACAATAAATGGAAGGGTGCACCCTTCCATTTATTGTTTCTCTTATTTAACTGGTCTTTTCGGTTGGATAAATGCATCTCTCACAATTACTTCTGCTACTTTCGGAAGGGTGATTTCTACTTTTAACGGTCCTCTTTTTACAGAGATCCATCCAAGTCCTTTAAATACAAGTTCCTCCTCTACACTCAGATCATAAATTTCAGTCTTTGTAGGCAGAGCATAGAACTCATCTTTACAATTTTCACATGGAGGAGTTATTAAAGTCCCTGTGTGTTCCGTAATAAGTTTTTCTACTCTGTCCTCTTTTGTATCGTGGTAAGTTACATTTTTAGAAGCGAATATGCTGAATATAGGCTTCATTTCACTGTCGGTTAATACTTTTACCTTAACTAATCCACCGATTAAGATTATCTTGTCAGCATTTACTTTAAATGTTTTTCTAGAAATTTCCTTTGAAGGAACGATATCTAAATGACATTTCTCACACACTAGGTCAGATATTCTTCCAGTAGGAATGAGTCCAGGAGTATCTATTATTGTGATGTTAGAGTTAGGTATTACATTTTTAGTTGCTTTAAGTGTAGTACCTGGATACTTAGAGATAGTCGCTTTCTTCTCTCCTAATAATCTATTGATAATACTTGATTTTCCAACATTTGTAGTTCCCATTACCATAACTTTTGCACCATGTGGGCAAAAATGGTTTATCTTTCTAACAATACCGTTAATACCATAAGTGTTTTTAGCACTGACTATGGCAATATCCAGAGGAACGATACCTTCATCTGCAAGCCTATTTTTCACCCAGTCAGATACCTCACTGGCATGTTTTTCACCAGGAATTAAATCTATCTTGTTGATGATTATAATGGAATCTTTCTCTCTTAAAATATCTAATATTTCATTATCAAATGATCCTTCAAAATCAATGATGTCAAATACAGCTAAAACTATTTTTGCACTGTTAGCAGAACGTTTAACCTCTTTTTTATAATCCTCTGCAGTCATCTCCATAGGGATAAAATCACCGTAGTTAGTTAATTTATAACATCTTTGGCAAGTCGCGCTTTTCTTTCCTTTTAACATCTCTTTAGGGACATAACCCTGTTTATTTTTATCTTCACTCTGTACTTCAATACCACAACCGTTACATTTTTTTATTATCTGACTCAAAATTTAAACCTCCGTTTATCATTACGCTCTAGCAGTAAAACTTACCCATTCTTTATCTTTTGTTTCTGAGACAACTTCGTATCCCAATGAAATTATTTTTTTCCTTATCTCATCAGCTTTATCTTCAATTATTCCAGATAAAATCATAAGACCACCTTTTTTTACAACTGTAGACATATCGTTTAGGAGGAGAAAGATCACATCAGCTAGGATATTAGCTACCACTACATCAAATTTTTTATCTTCTACAACTTTAACCAAATCACCTTTGAATAATTTGATACTGTCCATATCAACTTTATTCAACTCTAAATTTTCTTTGGCAACTTCTACAGCCAGAGGATCGATATCCACACCCCATACCTCAGATGCTCCCAATTTATTAGCTGTAACCATAAGTATTCCGGATCCGGTCCCGACATCTATGACGGAGTCCCCATCGTGGATATATTCTTCCATCTGTTTGATACAAAGGGAAGTTGTAGGATGAGACCCAGTTCCGAATGCTCTTCCAGGATCTAATTCAATTACTATTTCACCCTCCTCAGCCTCATATTCACGCCATGTAGGTTTAACCACAAATCTTTCACTTACTTTTTCAGGATAAAGGTATTTTTTCCAAGAATTTTGGTAATCCTCTTCATCTAATTCATAAAAATCCAATGAATAAATAAGATCCTCACGGTCTTTAAAATTTTCTTCAAAAGTATTAGTTATAAGGGATTTTTTTTTCTCCACATATAAATTTATAGGGAAATATGCCGATACAGCATAATCTCTCTGTAAAAATATCTTCTCATCTCTATAGTAATCTAATGAATCTCTTTTCATAGGTTCATCGATCTTAAGCCCTTGGACTCCGAATTCGTAAAATAAATCTGTTATTTCTTTTTTTACATATTGAGGCTCATCAGCTTCAAATATTAATCTAACTTCTATTAATTTCATATATTCATTCCCTTCCTTTTTTTAATTTTTCATCATCATATCCCACAATTTAAGAGGGAAGAGGACTACTTCTTTGTGAGTAATATCTCGAGTTCATTGTCGTATAAATTTAATTTTACTGGAGTGATAGATATATATCCATTCTCAATAGCATCTAAATCTGAGTTTTCTATATGGTCACCTTTTACAGGGTGTCCTCCCAACCAAAAATATTTATTGCCTTGAGAATCTTTCCTTTCAATTAATTTTTCTTGAAACTTTCTATTACTCTGTTTGGTATATTTAATTCCTTTAATCTCCTCCATGGGAAGGTTAGGGACATTGATATTCAAAAGAGTTCCAAGAGGAAAATTTAGACCTTCTATTGTCTTTAAATACTCTACTATAAATTCTCCTGCACTCTCAAAGTATAGATCGTCTCCATCTACAATAAGGGAGAGAGCAATGGCATTTTTTTTCCAAAATGTACCTTCAGAAGCAGCGGCAAAAGTCCCTGAATAAAATAAATCAGTACCTAAATTAGCTCCACGATTTATTCCAGAGATAACAAAGTCAATCTTTTTTTCGTCATATAGGTGAGCCAGTGCCACCTTTATAGTATCGGCAGGTTTCCCAGAAACAGAATGACCAAAGAATTGACCATCTCTATAAACTTCCTTCACTCTCAAGGGCTGGTGGAGGGTGATTCCATGTCCCGTCCCACTTTGCTCCTCAAGAGGGGCTACTACATATGTTGTATGGGCATCTTGAAGGTGATCGACTAAAACTTTGATCCCTTCAGCATAGATCCCGTCATCATTTGAAATTAATATATTCATAAATTACTCCTTATAAAAAATCTGCAAAATCTAACTCTTCAATAGATAGATCGACCCTCTTGATGTCACTACATTTTCCATATTGATTTAACTCTACCTCAATACCGTTGATCCTTACATTATCGTTACAGATAACAAATTTAGTCGGAAGGGCAGTGAGGAATCTAGGTAAAACCGAGTTTAAAGTCATTCCAATTATCCCGTCATGAGATCCAGTCATTCCGACATCTGTAATATATCCAGTACCACCATCTAAGATTCTGTTATCGGAAGTTTGAATATGTGTATGAGTTCCTAAGACAACCGAAACTTTACCATCAAGGAATCTTCCCATAGCCATTTTTTCAGATGTAGCCTCAGCGTGGAAGTCTACGATAATAGTCGTTGTTTTTTTTCTGATCTCATCCAAAACTTCTGTGATTCTTTGGAATGGACAATCAATAGGCGGCATGAAAATTCTGCCTTGCAATGAAACAACTCCTACTTTTTCCCCTGTAGGAGTCATAAAGATATTCCAACCTACCCCAGGGACTCCTTTTGGATAGTTTAGTGGTCTTAAAATTTTATGGTCGATTTTAAGGTATTCCACCATCTCTTTTTTATCCCAAATATGGTTACCAGAAGTAATTGCATCTACTCCAATTTCATAAAATTGTTTGGCTATTTTTTCAGTAAGTCCAAATCCTGCAGCAGCATTTTCACCGTTGACAACGATTAGGTCATATTCACTTTTTTTTCTCTCTAAATAATCGGTTAAGATATTTCTACCTGGTTTACCAACTACATCTCCTATTATTAAAACTTTCATTTAACCCCTCTTTTCTTTATAATATTTCTTACTTACAATGTATAATTATATCATATATTTAATAAAATTTATACCATAAAAAATGAGCCGATAAGATCAGCTCATTTAGTTTATCACTATTTTGCGTATTCTACAGATCTAGTTTCTCTGACAACAGTTACTTTGATCTGACCAGGATATTGCATAGTTTCCTCTATTTTTTTAGCTATGTCACGAGATAAGATAGTTGTCTTATCGTCACTTATGATTTCAGGGTTTATTATGATTCTCATCTCTCTACCAGCTTGGATAGCATAAGATGAATCTACACCCTCAAAAGAACTTGCAATAGCTTCTAATTCCTCTAATCTTTTGATATACGTATTTAATGTTTCACGTCTTGCTCCAGGTCTAGATGCTGACATAGCATCTGCTGCTTGGACTAAAACAGATTCGATACATTTGAATTCAACTTCATGATGATGTGATTCTGCACCATTGGCTACTAAATCTTTTTCACCAAATTTTCTTAAAAATTCTGCTCCTAATAATCCATGAGAAGTTTCAGTTTCATGGGTTAATACCTTACCTATATCATGGAATAAACCAGATCTTTTAGCTAATTTTACATCCGCTCCGATTTCGGCAGCTAATGTAGCAGATATGTGAGCCACTTCGATAGAATGAGTCAAAACATTTTGTCCGTAGCTAGTTCTAAACTTTAAACTACCTAATACTTTAGTTACTTCAGGATGTACTCCTGTAATACCAAGTTCAAATAGTGCGTGTTCCCCAGCTTCACGGATACCTTTATCCACTTCTTTAGTGGCTTTTTTAATAGCTTCTTCGATTTTTGTAGGATGAATTCTTCCATCATTTACTAATTTTTCTAACGCACTTCTAGCAATCTCTCTTTTAACACCATCAAAACATGACAAAACTACAGCTTCTGGGGTATCATCGATGATTATATCTACTCCAGTTAAAGATTCAATAGTTCTGATATTTCTACCTTCACGTCCTATGATTCTACCTTTCATCTCATCGTTTGGTAGTTGTACCACAGATACAGTAGCATCGGAAACAAATTCTGCTGAAGCTTTTCCGATAGCAGTAGAAAGTATTCTTTGAGTCATTCTGTCTTTTTCTTCCTCTAATTTATGTTCAAAACTTCTGATCATAACAGCTGAGTCATGAATAAGGTCATCTTTTAACTTATCAAGTAAGATTTTTTTTGCATCCTCTTTAGATAATTCAGAGATTTTTTCTAACTCTAATTCTTGTTTTTGTTTTAATTCTTCAATCTCATTTTCTTTAAGATTTAATTTTTTCTCATAACTATTTATTTCTATAGTTTTTGCTTCAACTCTGTCTAACTTACTGTCTAAAGATTCCTCTCTTTTAATAAGTCTATTTTCTTTTTGATTTATTTCATTTTTAGCTAATTTAATCTCTTTTTCAGCATCTTCTTTGAATTTGTATACTGTTTCTTTAGCTTTTATAGTTATTTCTTTAGCTTTTGATTCAGCGTCAAAGGCAGCTCTTCTCTCGATCTTTTCAGCCTTGACTTTTGCTTGTTCAACGCTATTTTCAATATTGTTTAGATCTTCAATTTTTTTATCTATAACAGATTTTTTATAGAATACAGAGGAAAATATCCCTGCTGCAACTACAACTGCCGCTATTATAATAATTGTATTCATATTCAAATCCCCTCTTTAAAAATATAATGTTTATGGGATATTAATTAAAATTTAGCTAAAGCTTCTTCTTCAGTAGCGCAAATTTCAAATATCTCATCTAACCCAACCATTTCAAAAATTGTTTTGATATGGTCGTTTAAGTTTGATAGCTTTATATCACCATCGTGTTCTTTAACTTCTCTTAATTTTCCTCTTAAAATCCCCATAGCCAAACTATTGATGTGACTTAATTCTTCACAGTTGATTATGAAGTTATACGTTTCATTTTCAACTAATTTAGCTAGTCTCTCTTTTAACTTAGGAGCCACCATAGCATCAAGTTCGCCTGTAATTTTAATTATTTTTATACCATTAATGTTTTTTTCGATCAATTCAAAATTAGAGTTCATTATTTTGTTTCCTCCTCAACTTTTTTTAATATTTCAAACTTTGTTCCGATTTTCTTAGGCTTAATCTCTAGATTATCTACGAGACCCTTAACTATATTTAATCCCATGCCTCCTTCAGACTTACTTTTTTTTAACCTGTTGAATCCAGCTCCAAAATCTTCTACAGTGATTTTCACAAAGTCACCTTCCTTTATCATAAATATAGAGATATCTCCACTATGATAGTTGTATCCGTGCTCGATTGCATTGGTTGCTAGTTCATCTATAACAGTCAGAAGTCTAAGAATATCTTTTTTAGACACAGATTCTGCAATTAAATATGTTTTTACAAGGGCTCTAATTAAAGAAAGATTTTTTAAAGAAGATGGCACAATTATTCTGATCCCTTCACCTTGCAATATTTCACCCTCTTTCACTAAAGTCTAGTATTTTCCACTGACCATTTTCAAAATTAAATACGATATCTAAATAAAGGCTTTCATCATAAAGATTAATAAGAGCTAAAATTGAAGCATGATTTTTATTGAATTTTGGATCGGTGGTATATA
The DNA here is from genome assembly GCF_037132775.1 of Psychrilyobacter sp. Taxonomy (GTDB): domain Bacteria; phylum Fusobacteriota; class Fusobacteriia; order Fusobacteriales; family Fusobacteriaceae; genus Psychrilyobacter. The sequence goes on along the minus strand of NZ_JBAHZY010000126.1, from coordinate 20,713 downwards.
TGTTACTACCACTCAAATCTAGCTTCTTTAGCTCATTTAATTTTATTTTATTTTTTATTCCCTTGTAGGTATATCGTTCAATAATAAAAATTTGGTTTTTGGAAAAAGCTGTCTTTAATACGTTTATTAATTTTTTGAGGTCTTTAACCCCTTGCTCTCTTTCCGATATTAAAACTTCATATTCATTTAATCTTTTAGGATCTAGAGTCGGTCTTATTTGAGAAAATAATTCCCTAGCTTCACCTAACTCCCAGTCATTAATTTTTTGTTCTAATAACTGTTCTTTTGGAGAGAATGAACTGTTTTTTAAAGGTGTATTTACACAGCCTAGTAGAAACAGTAAAATAAGAGTTAAACTTAATTTTCTCAACATCTCATCCTCCTATAATATCATCATTACAATGATAGCATACTAAAAATAAAATATCAACTAACTAGTATGTTTTATAAGCTTTTTCACCATGGTTTTTTCTACTATAAATTCACCTTTGAGGGTTCCTCTCAATCAAAATAACTAAAAAACTTAAAATATACCTAAAAACTTAGATATAATATAGACGTAAATAATTTCTTTTTTTTTATTATTAAGAAAAAGTGTTTCGTGGACAAAAGGAGTTATATTAACCCTAATATTTCTTCTAGGATCTTCTCTTCACTCATTTTTTCTACATCGAACCAGATAACATCAGGATCATTTTTAAACCATGTAAATTGTCTTTTAGCATATCTACGGGAATTTTGTTTAATTTGAAATACAGCCTCTTCCAAAGTTATTTCACCTCTAAAATAATCTATAATTTCACTATATCCTATGACGTTGATCTTTCTTAAACTCTCTCCGTATATAGTATAGAGTTTTTCAACCTCCTCCATGAGACCTCCCTCTATCATGAGATCGACTCTTAGGTTTACTCTTTCATATAGGCTAGCCCTATCTCTTTCTAAACCTATCTTTACAAATTCAAAGTTATTTTTTTTGATATTTCTTTTACTGATAACAGAAAATTTTTCCCCTGTAAGATGAAAAACTTCCAGAGCTCTCTCCACTCTACGCTTATTATTTGGATGGATATCTTTGGCTGCACAAGGATCAACCCTTTCCAACTCCTCATATAATTCAGAGGCACTCCTACTATCTAATTCCTCTCTAAGTCTAGGTTCTGACTGGGGCAAGTCTGCCAAGCCATTGGTCACAGAGTTGATATATAAGCCGGTTCCTCCTACTAGTATAGGAGTTTTTTCATTACTTTCAAAGGTTTTTAATATTATATTTACTTTCCTTTGATATTCTCCTACATTATATTTGTTTATAGGTTCCACTATGTCAATCATATGATGAAATATTCCCTGCGCTTCCTTTGAATCGACTTTTGCAGTACCTATATCTAGGCCTGTATACACCTGAGCTGAATCAGCTGAGATTATTTCTGTGTTTAATTTTTTTGCCAGTTTTATAGATAAACTTGTTTTTCCTACAGTGGTAGGACCCAAGATAACAATACCTTTCATAAACTATACCTCCATTGAAACTTTGATGTTTTATAATACGTATTATATCACAAATGAAAATAAATAAAACTAGTCACGAATTACACGAAGAAGAAATAAAGAAAGCACAGAGAAAAAATGCTGTGAACCTCTCTGATCTCTGAGTACAGGAATGCTGACATTGGAATTTCATAACAATCTTACCCGATGTGGGCATCACCAATATCTCTAAAGTTTATTCCATAAACTAAGAATATTTCGACAGCATCTGCATAAGTTCAACTATAGAGTTATATTCACAACTCTAAGTTTCAGTTATCTGCGTTGAAAGGTTCTCTTTGCGTAACTTTTCACCTCAGAGATTATAAATTACTGTAATTGAATGGCTATTTATATCCTGAAAACGTCTCATAGTGAGGTGTTTTGTCTCTTTATCTCATTTTTTGTGTTGAAGGTTTTGATTTTTTAATAGTTTTTTGTATATAAATGAAAACTGTTTTATTGTTTATAGAACTGTTAAGGTTGTCGAAACCTAACATTAAAAAGTTTAACATTAAAAATTATTAATTTTTAATGTTAAACTTTTTTATAAGTTTGTTTTTATTAATTTCACTAAAATTATATTAGAACATCAATTCTCTTTTAATACTATTTAAAAAAGGACTCTTGACTATTGATGGTTATTAAACTACACTAATAACAGGATAAAAAGTAACAATTTTCAACTAGAAAGAGTTTAAAAGGAAACATAAAAACAAATTTGAAATTATTTTAGGAGGAAAAAAAACATGAATAAAAAATTATTATTATTAGCAGGAATCCTAGTATTAGGAACTACAACATTTGCAGTTCATACACCAACACCAACAGAAGCAGATGCAACTATAACAGCTGAAAAGGCTGCATCAGTTATTTCAATTACTGATTCTACCGCAATCAAAGGGTTATTAGAAACTAGACAAACAGGAATGATGGGTGAATTCAGTGGTTCTTATGCAGGTGAAGTAAGAGTAAGATCATGGCAAGGTCCTGGAAGATCGGACAAAGAGACTACAAATGATAACTATTCAGAGTCTGTTAACAAGATAGAGTGGACAGTGGCAGAGGGTAAATTAAACATGGGTAAATTAGGATTTGCTTATAGTGTCGATAGAGATTATAATTTTGATAAAAATTGGAATAAACAAAGTGAAGGATGGGATACTAAATTTGGATTGGACTATCAAGTTGGAACATTTGATATGTTAGGTAAAGAGTGGGCATTCGCACCAATGTTGTCATATGGTTATGATACTGCAGAAAACTTTACATCTGACGCAAAAGATCTAACAATTGGAGATTTCTCAAAAAAGAGATTATGGAGATTTACTCCAAAAATATCAACTACATATAATGGATTTGCAATGGACATCAGTCCTATTGTAGCCTATGATGATATTAGTGAAACTACTGCATTTAAGATAGAAATTGATAACTATAGAAGGTTAGGAACAACTGGATTCTGGTCAACTTATGGAACTGTCTACCTTGATTTCGCAGGAAACGAAAAAGAGGGTTCTTATGCTAATGGTGTATTTGAAGGAAACATTGATGCAGACAATAAATTTGCAGTATCTATTGAGCAATATTTAGACTATGAAAGAAAAATTGCAAAGAACATCTACTTCAAGACCGAATTTGGTTTAGAGGCTTACTCAATGTTACAAAGTGAAGCTGACAACGTGTCTATGTATGTTGCACCAGAAGTACAATATAGAGCTAAGTTAGGAGACGTTAACGTAGTGCCGTATGTAAAGTATATTACTTACACAGCAACAGGTGCTTATGAATCAGATGCTGGTGATCAATCTTATAGAAATGAATTATCTGCAGGAGTTAGAATCAGTACATCATTCTAAGTAAAAAAATTAAATATATTTATATAAGATAAGGGGTTGAGTAATCAATCCTTTTTCTTATAGTTTAAAATTTCATTGTTATTTAAAGAACGCACACGAATCTAAGTGAATAAAGATTATAAAACTGAATCTTAAATTTAAAAACATTTGAAAATACACCTATATATCTTGATCATTAAATATTAGTATTGATGGAGAACTAAGTTTTTTGATTTTTCTTATATTTTCACCTGTAATAATTCATTTTATTCATGACTAAGGTTTTTAATCTAAGTTTATTTCTTTTCGAATATATATATATATCGCATCTGTGTGCACTTTTTTTTAGTATATATATATGTTATATTTTAAATAAGAATGAAGTTTTTGACCCCGAAAAATCTCTGTATCTACATATTAAAATAATTTATTTAAGTATAAATTGTTTTAAAAAATTGTAGAAACATAAGGAGGTTATATTATGAAGATGCTTAAATATTTAATGATACTGGTAATATCAACAATCTTTATTGGCTGCAGTAACTTTCAGCCTGCTAAAAAAGTTATTTCTATAGAATATAGTGAAAGTGATAAAACTATAGTTACCACCTATGAAGATGGCTCTACCAAGGTAGAAAATCTAGGATACTTGAGATGGCAAAGAGATAGAGATGATAGGAGAGATAGAAGATAGGGAGACGGGTCAAAGACTTCACTAAAAAAAAGGTTCTAGAAATTTCTAGAACCTTTTTTATTTATGATTAGGTAATGAAGTCGAATTCTACATTTTCAATTCTAACTGTATCCCATTCTTCTATTCCAGCTTTGATCAACTGATTTTCTAATCCTAGGTTTTTAAGAACGTGTATGAAACTTACTATAGCTTCATCGTCATTAAAGACATAGGTGTTAAGTACGTTTTCTACAATCTTACCGGTAACGACAAAGACACCCTCGTCATCTATCTCTACAAGCCAGTCAGGTTTTTTATCTTCAATAGCTTTTAAGATGTTTAGTACATCTGTTTCTTCCTCTAACTCTTCACGAGGAATCTCTTCTAATAACGACCAAGTTCTGTTTACAACTTCCTTTAGCCCATCATTAAGAATTACAGATATAGGGAATACTTCTATCCCTTTTCCTGCCATATAGATCTTAAAGTTTTCATATTTTTCCATATCATATAATAGGTCCATCTTGTTAGCTAAAACTATTTGTTTTTTACCAGACAGTCTTTTACTAAATTTTTCCAGTTCATTGTTGATCTTCTCAAAGTCTTCCTCAGGAGATCTTCCCTCTATACCAGAGACGTCTACTACATGGTAGATCATCTTACATCTTTCGATATGCTTTAGGAATTTGTCTCCAAGTCCGACACCTTCATGGGCTCCTTCTATAAGTCCAGGAATATCAGCCATCAGAAATGATCTGTTGTCTCCTACTCTTACAACACCTAATTTAGGAGATAGAGTAGTAAAGTGGTAATTTGCAACCTTTGATTTAGCAGCTGAAACTTTATTGATAAAGCTTGATTTACCTACACTTGGGTATCCAACTAAGGCTACATCAGCTAATAATTTTAATTCTAATTTGACTCTAAGTTCCTTACCTTTACGACCTTTACCGGCCATCTTAGGAGCTCTTCTCACTGAGTTCTTAAAGTGAATGTTTCCTCCTCCACCTTTTCCACCTTGAAATAATTGTCTCTCTTCCTGGTTTATATTTAGATCGAGTAATAGTGCTCCACTTTCAAAGTCTCTTACCATAGTACCTACAGGTACTCTGATGATAAGGTCTGCACCTGTTTTACCATGCATCCTTTTTTTAGCACCATTGGTACCACTTTCTGCTACAAATGCTCTTTTATATCTAAAATCTACCAGGGTAGTAAGATTGTTATCGGCTACGAATACGATGCTTCCACCATTTCCACCGTCTCCACCATCAGGACCTCCGAATTGTACATATTTTTCTCTTCTGAATGTCGCTGCACCATCTCCACCTTTACCGGCATGGACAGTGATTATCGCCTCATCTATAAACATAAATATTTTCCTCCTATTGTTCTAACTCATTTGAAAATTAAAAGTTGAAAATAAAATTTTGGTATTTTGGTTTTCCACTTTCAATTTTCAAAATTAAATCTCTCGTATATAATAAATAAATCCCAGCAAAATGCTGGGATTTATTTGAAAAGCTTATACTAAACTTTTTCTTTCAGCGTAGATAGAAACTTGCTTTCTAGTTTTACCTAATCTTTCAAATTTAACATATCCATCAACTAAAGCATATAAAGTATGATCTTTACCTTGCCCCATGTCAGTTCCAGCATGGAATTTGTTCCCTCTTTGTCTAACAACGATGTTTCCAGCTACTACTTTCTCACCGTCATATTTTTTTACACCTAAGTAATTAGGATTAGAGTCTCTTCCGTTCTTTACAGAACCTTGTCCTTTTTTCTTAGCAAATAGTTGTAATTCAATTCTAAACATTAATTAGCCTCCTCTTCGAAAATCTTCATATATTTGGGGTACTGCTTTCTTAGTTGGTCTAGCATCACTGCCATACTTTCTAATATTGCTTTAATTTCCCTCTTTTTTTTATAAACAATTTGATTATAACTATGAATAGTCATATTCAATTTTTTCAACTTTTCTTCATCTGGAGTTTTAAGATCTAGCCTTAAAAATCCAGTTTCATTATTAGTTGAATAAGTCGCAGGGATATTTAGATATTCTAGAATACCAGCTGCTCCTTGTTGTAAAATCGCACTGATTGCAGCACACAGGATATCGCTACCATGTTCGCCATATTCAGCATGATTCCATCCACGAAATCCTACAATTTTTTTATCCTGTCTAATGAGAGTAATCTCAGTCATTATCCTTGGATAGAAGTGATTTTGATTTCAGTGAATAATTGTCTGTGACCTTTTCTTCTATGAGTTGACTTTTTAGGTTTGTATTTGAAGTTAATAACTTTTTTAGCTCTACCTTGTGATAATACTTCTACTAACACTTTTGCACCTTCTACTACAGGAGTTCCTACTTTCATTTCTCCTTCGTTAGATACTAATAAAACTTCTGTCATTTCAACAGTTTCGTTAACTTCAGCATTTAATTTCTCTACTCTTAATATTTCACCTTCTGCAACTTTGTACTGTTTTCCACCGGTTTTGATTATTGCGTACATTGTAACACCTCCATAAATTTAGTCGCCAGGCACAGGTTGCTGATAACCCCACCTACGCGTAACTAGAACATAATATCATATTTATTATAATGTGTCAATGGATTTTTTGACATATAAGCAAAGTAAAAAGTCCTTTTTAGTGTTTAAAAATTAAGTTTATATCGATCCAATTAAAATATTTGAAAGAAGTTTTTTGAATAGATTTACCACCGTCTTAAATACAAAGTAATTAATTCACAGAATACTTTTTTAATCCATGAAAGAACTAAATTAATGTGGTATATTATTATTGAAAAGATAATTAAATATTAAGAGATAAAATTAGTGAGATGTATAATTTGGGAAAAAACATTTTAATATTTTTAGGTGGTTGAAAACTATACAAGGGGGGAAAGATGATTTTAAAGGTTTGTGTAGGGAGTGCCTGTCATATAAAGGGTTCTTATGATGTTATAAAAACAATTACAAAGATAATAGAGGAAGAGGGGTTAGAAAAAGAGGTGGAATTAAAAGCTTGTTTTTGTTTGAACAATTGTACCGAAGGAGTATCTGTTGTTATAGACAATGAGGAGGAGATCTATTCTTTTTCCAAGGAAAATACAGAGGGGAAATTTAAAGAGATAATCAAGGAGAGAGTATTATGAAGATCATGAATTTTTCAGAAGCCAATTGTAGTAATTGTTATAAATGTGTTCGAACATGCAGGGTAAAAGCCATAAAGATAGAGGATGACCAGGCTCATATAGTTTCAGATCATTGTATTGTCTGCGGACATTGTTTTACTAGTTGCCCTCAAAATGCCAGAAATATTCATTCTGACCTCGATTACGTGAAAAAAGCGCTAAAAGATGGAGAGAGTGTAAATATCTCTATAGCCCCATCTTTTAGGGGGTTTTATGAAAAATCCAATGGTTTTATATGGGGATTGAAAAGATTAGGATTTAATCTCATAGAGGAAACGGCAGTAGGGGCTGACATTACCTCGAGATTATATGAAAAATATATATCGACCGGTGACCGTGGAATCTATATAACCACCTGTTGTCCCTCGGTAGTTCTTTTGATAGAAAAATATTATCCGACGTTGATACCATATCTAATGCCTTTTACATCACCTATGATCTCCCATGGCTATCTACTAAAAAAAGAACGGCCAAAGGAAAAGACAGTTTTTCTGGGACCATGTATAGCCAAAAAATGTGAGTCACTCTCTGAAAAACACACAGGAGCGATAGATGCAGTTTTGACCTTTGACGAGGTATTCCAGTGGTTAAAAGATGAAGGGATAGACTATCAAAATGAAAATTCTGTTGATGTAGACAGGTTTGGAAGTAATTTTGGGAGTAGCTATCCTGTAGTAGGAGGAATCTTAGAGGGAATTAGTGAGAGCATTGAAGAAAAGGGCTTGACCCAATTAAGGGTAGATGGTTTAGATGAATGTATTGAACTTTTTGATGAGTTATCCAAGGGGAGTATAACAGGTACCTGTGTAGAAGTGAGTGTGTGTAAACAAAGCTGTCTTGGCGGTCCAGGAGGATCAAATGCTTCTTCGACTACTTTTTCTCGGGTACAGACCTTGAAAAAATATTTAAATGGAAATAATAAAATAGCAGAAAATAATGATCCAACCCATGAGATAGATTTTAGTGCTAGTTTCCACAATAAAAAATTTGAGGGAAGGGTGCCTAATGAGGAAGAGATCATAGAGATTCTGGGGACTTTGGAAAAATATACTAAAGAGGATGAATTGAACTGCGGTGGATGTGGATACGATACCTGCCGTGAAAAAGCTATATCCATATATAGAGGGATGTCTCATAAGGAGATGTGTATTCACTATATGAAAAAGTGTGCTGACAAAGTTAGCAATGAAATATTTGAAAATTCACCTAACGCTATTCTTATATTAAACAATGAATATGAGATAATAGAGAGCAATATGGCTTTTAGCAGGTATTTTGGGATATCTCCAAAAGAAGCAAGGGAACGGTCTATAGAGGAGTTTATATCCAGGGAAAAATTAGATAAGGTAGTTTCCGAAAAGGAAAATATTATTTGGAAAAAAGAATCATTTTTGGACGGGACACTCTATATGAGGGTAAGTATTATATCTATGAATCCAAGAGAAGAGATATTAATACTGCTTACTGATATAACCAGTGATGAATTGAGAAAGGAAGAGATAAGAAATTTAAAGGAAAAAACTTTTGAGATAACCCAGACAGTGGTGGAAAAACAAATGAGAATAGCTCAGGAAATAGCTAGTTTATTAGGAGAAACGACGGCAGAATCTAAGATTGCATTTAATAAATTAAAGGATGTATTTAACAAGGAAGGGAATCTTTAATGGAATATTATATAGATGCTTCATATAAAAGTATAAACAAATTTGGTGAGGAACTATGTGGGGATAAGGTAGAAATTATAAAAACAGAAGATGGTACTCTTTTGGTACTCTCAGATGGTCTGGGGAGTGGAGTCAAGGCAAATATTTTGGCTACCCTGACTTCGAAGATAGCTATTACAATGTTAAAAGGGGGGGCTACTATCGATGAGACTTTGGAGACAATAATAAATACTCTCCCTGAATGTAAGGTAAGAAAGCTTGCATATTCTACCTTTACAATTATAAAATTAGAAAATAATGGTGACTGTTATATGGTGGAATATGAAAATCCTCCTACCTTTTTTTATAGAGACGGTTGTGATGTGTCTATAGATAGAAAAAAAAGGATTATAAAGGGAAAAACAATTTTTGAAAGTCGTTTCAAATTTTATCCCGGAGATCTATTGACTGTAGTCAGTGATGAAGCAGTTCATGCAGGGGTAGGAGAATATCTTAATTTGGGTTGGCAGTGGGAAAATATAAATGATTTTTTAAGAGATATATCTCAGAAAAAATATGCAACCGATATAACTAACAGTTTACTGGATGTCTGTAAAACTCTGTACAATGATAAACCAGGAGATGACACCACTGTTTTGTCGATAAAATTTCAACCTGTAAAATATTTAAATCTATTTACAGGACCTCCTAAAAATATAGAAGATGACGAGAAATTTATAAAAAGAGTGGGGGAGTCTCGTGGGATTGTAGTACTCAGTGGAGGAACTACAGCTAATATAATATCCAAGGCTTGGAACGAAGAAATTATGATCGATCTAGATGGATATGAAAGTAATCTGCCACCAGTGGGTTATATGAGGGGAGTAGGCTTGGTGACAGAGGGATTACTGACACTGAATAAAACTGTGGAATATATAAAAGAATATATCTATGAAGGCCATGAGATCAGCAGTGACGATGGAGCAGGAGTCCTAGGGAGATTACTCCTCTTTGACGTCAGTCATATAAATATAGTGGCAGGAACTGCTGTGAATCCTGCCCATCAAAATCCAGATTTCCCCATTGACTTTAATATTAAATTAAAGGTAGTAGTAGAACTAGAGGCAATCTTAAAAACATTTGGGAAGTCGGTTACCTTAGAATATGTGTAGAATTGAAAAAAACCTCCTTTCATGATAAAATTAAAACAAATTAAATAGTTGATAACTAAAATAAAGAAACTAGTCACGAATTAACTCTAGAAGATAAATGAAAATAAAAAGAGAAAAACATGGAACACGGAGAAAACTCTGTGGAACTCTGATTCTCGGTGAATTTCTGTGTCAAAGATAGAAACTTTAATCCAGAAAAAGATGTTTTAATCTGAGTAATCTGCGACGAAAAAGAAGGTTCTAAAGAGTCCCTCTTTAATACGGGTTCATTTCTTGTTTTAACACAAGAAACGAACCAAAGAAAGTTAAGAAGGTTTTATATGTTGTCTTAGTAAGTAAGTCACGATCATTGTTGTAGGAAAAGTACAGCTGAAGCACAACGACTATAAACTTCGCTTTTAAAGTCAGATTTAAGTCAGGGTAAAAAAAAAGATTTAAAAGTTCGTGACAAAAAAGTTTTATTTTATGCAGGGATAGTTCATAACTTACACGGACGATAAAATTTGTGTAGAGTAATATCAGGAGGAGTAATATAATTATGGATAGAAAAAAGATTTCGGTAGGTGGACAGGCTGTAATAGAGGGTGTCATGATGAAAGGTCCAAAAGCACTGGCTACAGCAGTGAGAAGACCCACAGGGGAAATAGTTTATAAAGTAACAAAATTAAAACCATCTATGAATTTCTTGACTAAGATTCCATTTATCAGGGGAGGAGCAATCCTGTTTGAAACTCTAATTTTGGGAACTAAAGAGTTGTCATTTTCTGCCAACGAGGCTGGAGAAGAGGAAGAGAAATTAGGGGACAAGGAATTGATGATGACTGTAGTAGCAGCTCTAGCTTTAGGAGTAGGACTATTTATGGTTTTACCTTCAGTTTTGAGTAGTTTTATGTTTAAAGACAACAGAATGAATGCAAATATTTTTGAAGGTATACTCAGAATATTATTTTTTCTTATATATATAAAGGCTATATCTTTTTTTAAAGAGATAAAGAGAGTCTTTGAATATCATGGAGCTGAGCATAAATGCATCTATGCTTTTGAAAATGATGAGGAGCTAGTCAAGGAAAGTGCGGTAAAATATACGACTCTACACCCTAGATGTGGGACGAGTTTTTTACTTATAGTGATGTTAATAAGTATAGTTGTGTTTTCAAGCTTGGATTTTATGATCCCTCAACCTGATAATATGTGGATGAAAGTTGGATTAAAAGCTGTCTTAAGAATTGTATTTATGCCATTGGTAGCAGGATTAGCCTATGAATTCCAAAAATACAGCAGTAAACACTTGGATAATCCAATATATAAGCTGATAGCCGTACCTGGGCTTAGTCTACAAAAAATAACAACTAAGGAACCAGATTTAGAGCAATTGGAGGTAAGTATGGTAGCTTTAAGGGTAGCTCTAGGGATGGAAGTGGATAACGCAACAGAAGTTTTTGAATAAGTATTTACAGAAGAGGAGGTTGCCGTAGTGGTAATTTCTTCTTTTTTTTACAATTATATAGGAAAAAAACTTTGAAAAGTCCGATAAACTTAGTATAATAAAGAGTAAAAAATCAGAAGAACTCGAAAAAATAAGGAGCTGAAATAAAACATGAAAAAGATAGAGGAAGTAATAGTAATAGGGGCAGGACTAGCAGGGAGTGAAGCAGCATACCAACTTGCCAAAAGGGGAGCAAGGGTAAAATTATATGAGATGAGACCAGTAAAAAATACAGAGGTACATACTGGAGATAAATTTGGAGAATTAGTTTGTAGTAATTCATTGGGTTCAAATCTCTTATCCAATGCATCTGGATTAATGAAAGAAGAACTTCGTATGATGGGATCTCTTTTAGTAGAAATAGCTGATGAAACTCGTGTGCCGGCAGGGCAGGCATTGGCAGTAGGTCGCGAGGAGTTTGCGGAAATGGTAACTATGAGACTCGAAGCCGAAAAAAATATAGAGATAATCAGGGAAGAATTAATAGAAATTCCAAAGGATAGCTATGTAATAATAGCCAGCGGACCGCTATCATCGACTGGAATAACAGATCAAATTTTAGAATTAACAGGTGGAACTAACCTTTATTTCTATGATGCAGTAGCTCCTATAGTAACGTTGGAATCGATAGACCAAGAAAAAGTTTATTACCAGTCTAGATATGATAAGGGAGATGGAACATATATAAACTGTGGGATGACTGAGGAAGAGTATGATAACTTCTACAATGAGTTAATAGCTGCGGAAAGATCACCCCTTAAAAACTTTGAGGAAGAAAAAGTTTTTGAAGCGTGTATGCCGGTGGAAAAAATGGCCAGCAGAGGAAAAAAGACACTCTTATTTGGGCCATTAAAACCAAAAGGATTAACAAATCCTCGTAAGACAGAGAAAGATTATGCAGTGGTTCAATTGAGACAGGATGATAAAGATGGAAAATTATATAATTTAGTAGGATTTCAAACCAACTTAAAGTGGGGAGAACAAAAAAGAGTATTTCAGTTGATTCCAGGATTAGAAAATGCTGATTTCATTAGATATGGAGTGATGCATAGAAATACATTTATAGATTCGACAAAATTATTGAACAAGAGTTTAAATTTAAAAACTAATGAAAAGATCTTTTTTGCCGGGCAAATAACAGGAGGAGAAGGTTATGTGGCAGCTATGGCAACGGGAATGATGGCAGCTATAAACCTATACCACCATATGTTAGGAGAAAAGGAGTTTGTGTTGGAAGATTTAACCTCTACAGGATCGATAATTAACTATATCACAGAGGAAGGAAAGAAAGAATTCCAACCAATGGGACCAAATTTTGGAATTGTAAGAGCACTGGAAGGACCAAGAGTAAGGGATAAAAGGGATAGAAATACAGCCTTAGGAGAAAGATCAGTGGAGTATATGGAGGAGAAGATAAAAGAAATAAAATATTAAGAGAATAAAAAAAAGATTGGACACAGAGAAAGTTCTATGAAACTCTCATCTGATTCTCAGTGATTCTCAGTGATTCTCAGTGTCCTCTGAGTCTCTGCGTTGAAAGAAAGTTCTAAAGAGTCCCTCTTTAATACGGGTTCATTTACGATTCACGATTATTAAAATTAGATGTAACTAAATCTAATTTTAAATGTGAGTCTGAAAAAGAAACGAACCAAAGAAAAGCTCACTTTTTCTAAAAGATGTTACAAAGTGAGACCATGGATCCCTGTTTCTTAGTGGGATGCCTGACGGGCATGGTGGGCACGACGAAACTCGCAAGAGATATACTGTGAAGTAGGATAACATCCAGAAAAAGAATCAAAGTCCAAATCAAAGTCAGATTTAAGTCAGGGTCAAAGAAAGTTTTAATCCGAGTGAATCTGTGTAATCTGCGACAAAAAGAAGGTTCTAAGGGTTTCGCCCTTAACTGAGATCATTTCAGATGTTGCGAGTATTTTATTTTCCTCTAATAATATTAGAAAAAAATAAAAGTGCACACAAGAAAAAGATCCAAAGAAAATCAAGAAGATTCTCAGGCTTCCTCGTTATGTTTTCCCCTAAATGGGGAAGACGAAGCAATAACCATTTTGTCTTAGTGAGTAATACACGATCGTTGTTGTAGGAAAAGTACAGCTGAAGCTCAACGACTATAAACTTCGCTTTTAGAGTCAGATTTAAGTCAGGGTCAAAAAAAAGTTTTAAAAACTTCTGTGTTGTTGCAGTAGATTTTTAGAAATTCGTATAATTCGTGACAAAAGAAGGTTACTGTAGATAGGTTTAGGATCGAGTAGTATCGAAAAGTGGGGGGGAATTTTGGAAAAACGGATAAAAAAATTTATATACTATGAACAGTTTGGACAGCAAAAAAGTGAAAATACCATAAAATCCTACAAAAAAGATTTAGAACAATTTTTAGAATTTATTGTAGGACATGAACTCATTGAAAATATAGGTGAAGTAGAGGAGTTAAATCTAAGGGGTTTTATCCTTTACTTAGGTACTATCAATATAAGCAAGAGATCTATAAGTAGAAAATTATCTACCTTGAGAACTTTTTTTAAATATTTAAAAGAAAACAAAGTTATAGATAAAAACCCAATAATACTTTTGAATAACCCATCCTTTGTGAGTAAATTTCCAATTCTTTTGAAAAAAGATGAATTAGAAAAACTGAGATCGGTGATTGATATAACTAAAACTAATGGAATCAGGGATAGGCTAATTATAGAACTCCTATATTCTAGTGGGATAAGAGCAGGGGAATTGCTTTCGTTGGGAGAAAATATAGTGGATATAGAGGAGCAGGAAATAAAAATAGTCGGGAATAGTAGCCGGACTGTATTTTTTAGCCAGATAGCAAAGAAATTTTTAAAAGATTATTTAATTGCAAAAGAAGAAAAATATGGTGAAAAATATAATCCTGATATTATCTTTGTAAATGGAAGTGGAACGAGGTTAAGTGACAGATCTCTGCGTAGAATAATAGATAGGTATGCCAAGAAAGCGATGTTAGAAAAGGAGATAAGCCCTCATACTTTTAGACATACCTTTGGAGTATATCTTTTAGAAAAGGGGATGAATGTTCATTTTTTACAGGAACTTATGGGGCATACCAGCCCGGAGAGCACAAGGATATACGAGGAGCATATGATAATAAATAGGAGGAGTGTAATTGAAATTTAGAGCAACTACAATATTAGCTGTAAAAATCGGAGATAAGGTGGCTATTGCTGGAGATGGGCAGGTAACCTTTGGAGATACTGTATTTAAAAATAAAGCAAAAAAAATAAGGAAATTCTATAATGGTTCAATATTAGCAGGTTTTGCAGGAGCGGCAGCGGATGCCTTTGCATTATTTGATAAATTTGAAAATAAATTGGATGAATATGGTGGGAACTTGAAAAAAGCTTCAGTAGAGTTGGCCAAGGAATGGAGATCAGACAAGGCCTTACGTGAACTAGATGCAATGCTTATAGTGGCAGATAAAAATAATCTATTAGTTTTATCAGGAACTGGAGATGTATTAGAAACTGATGATGACATAGCTGCTATTGGTTCTGGAGGAACCTATGCCTATGCCGCAGCAAAAGCATTGAAAAGACATACAAAGTTAGAGCCCCATGAAATTGTCTGTGAAAGCCTTCAAGTAGCAGGAGAAATATGTATCTATACCAATACAAATATAAGTATGGAAAAACTATATTGATTTAGAAAAGGAGTGAGGTCGTGAGTTTTATAGTAGCAGTAGATGGTCCGGCAGGTTCTGGAAAGAGTACCATATCAAAGATGGTAGCAAAAAAATATAGATTAACTTATCTAGACACAGGGGCTATGTACAGGATGATAGCTTTTACATCTATAAGGGATGGAGTAGATTTAGATAATATAGAAGAGGTAGTAAATTTATTGGATAGTGTGAATATTGATATGAAAGACGGGAAATTTTATGTGGATGGAGATGATGTAAGTTTAGAAATAAGAACTCCAGAGGTTACAGGAATAGTATCTGAAGTAGCTGCCATAAGGGAAGTCAGGGTAAAGTTGGTAGATCTTCAAAGGAAAATATCAGAAGGGAAAGATGTTATCTTAGATGGAAGAGACATCGGAACTGTGGTATTTACAGATGCAGATTTAAAAATATTTTTAGTTGCATCTCCGGAGGAAAGAGCCAAGAGAAGAGTTTTGGATTTTAAAAATAAAGGTATCGATGAAAATTTTGAGGATGTTTTAAGTGAGATAATTAGACGGGATGATTTTGACTCCAATAGAAAAGAAAGTCCATTAAAAAAAGCTGAAGATGCTGTGGAAATAGATACGAGTTTTATGAATATAGACGAAGTAGTAGGAGCTATATCAAAGCTGGTAGAGGATAAAAGATAAAAAAAAAGGTTTTCTTAGTGAGTAATACACAATCGTCATTGTAGGAAAAGTCCTGCGGAAGTGGAACGACTATAAACTTCGCTTTAAGTCAGATTAAAGTCAGGGTCAAAGAAAGGTTTTTAAAGCTCCTGTGTTGTAGCAGTAAGATATTATAAATATGGTAGAAGCCGTAAGGGGTGAGTGGGATAAATAAAAAAATTATATATGGAATAGGAATAATATCTATCCTGATAATAGCTGTATTATTTAAGTGGCAGAGCGGAAATAAATATGAAAGACAGATAAAATTACAGGAAGATTTGGTTATAGAAGAAATAATAAAAAAAGTAAAAGAGTACTCAGTCACAAGTGGAAGTTCTATTGAAGAAGATGGGATAAAATACATATTTGACCTGAAAAAAGGAACGGATTTAGATTTAGATTTAGAGGATGGAGATTTACAGGTAAGGGAAATCCTAAAAGGAGATACCAAAAAAATTATTTATAGTGATTCTAAGGGGGATAAAAAACTAATCTTGGAGATAAATTATTTTACTCCTCCTAAATTAGCCATATTAATAGACGATGTAGGGATGAATACAAAAACTACAACTTATTTTAAAAAAATAGATAGACCTTTGAGCTTTGCAACTATACCATATCTGCCTAAGACTAATCAGGCAACCAAGATATTAAAGGATGAAGGCTTTGAAGTTATCTTGCACATGCCTATGGAAGGGTCCAATGAAATTTTGAATAGAAGAACTAAGGGACTCATAAAACCATCTATGACTGAAAAAGAAATCTATGATAAATTTGATGGTGCAATAGAAGATCTAGGAGCAGTGAGGGGATTTAATAATCATATGGGATCTAGATTTACAAATGATCCAGAAAAGATGAGATCACTCCTAACCTATGCAAAGAAAAAAGATATGTTTTTTATAGATTCTAATACCAACAGTAAAAAAGAAGGATATAGGGTAGCTAAGGAACTCGATATACCTACCTACTATACATCTTATTTTATAGATAACTCCCACAAAAAGGAAGATATTATAAAAGCTATAAAGATATCTGTAGAACTAGCCAAAGAAAGGGAAAAAATCTTAGTGATTGGTCACTATAGAAAAGAAACTGCAGAAGCTATATATGAGATGTTGGATTATATAGATAACGAAGGTGTAGAATTGGTTTCGATCAGTGAAGTGTTGGAGTAGTAAGATGACGAAAGTATAATTGGGGGAGAGATGAATAAAAAAGATGATAGTGTAAAGGGTTATATGATGATATTTGTTTCTACAATATTTTTTTATATAATGACTTTATTTGTAAAGATGATAACAAAGGACGGTCGGATCCCCAGTACAGAGATAACATTTTTTAGATTTTTAATTGGATTTATAATAATAAATATAAGTCTCATGAAAACAGGATACAAAATTAAGATGGTAAATAAAAAAGCGGTATTGTCTAGAGGTTTTTTTACAGCATTAGCAATATTGTTATTTTTTATGGTGATAGAATATTCTACTATAACCAAGGCGACCATATATAACCTGACATATCCTATATTTGTTGCGATATTTGGTCCGTTTTTGTTGAAGGATGAAAGATGGACGTTAAAAAATATTATAGGAGTAGCTGTGGCTTTTGCGGGAATATTTTTGATATCTGGATTGGGCTTAGGAATAGTCAGCTGGGTAGATGGCTTGGGTTTATTTATGGGATTTGTAGCAGCGATTGGGATAATTGCCCTGAGAAAAGCCCGAATAACAGATAGTTCCAATACGATCTTATTTTACCTTATGACCATAGGGTTGATTATGACTGTTATTCCCTTTGGACATCAATTTAAGGCGCCAACCTCGAAAGAAGGGATGCTTTTATTGGGAATGGGAGTGTTTTCTTATTTAGGACAATATACCGTGACCAATGGATTTAAATACGTGAAAGCACTGGAGGGAAGTTTGATATCTTCCAGTAGAATATTTATAGCTGCTATATGTGGGATCTTGTTTTTAGGAGAATCATTTAGTGAGGCTATAGTAGGTGGAGGAAGTTTAATATTTATAGGGATAGTATTGGTGAGCCTAAAGGGGAAAGGTAAAAAACAATTAAAAAATTAAAAAAAATTCTTAGTGGTCTTTTTGCTTTTCCTTTGTGAGCTTCGTGTAAAGGTTTAGGTTTTTAATCTGTGATACATTTAAATTAAGTTTAATTGTACATTTGGTTTCGATCAGTGAAGTATTGGAGTGAAAAGATAACGAAAGTATAATTTGGGGAGAGATGAATAAAAAAGAGGATAGCGTAAAGGGTTATATGATGATATTTGTTTCTACAATATTTTTTTATATAATGACTTTATTTGTAAAGAAGATAACAGAGGACGGTAGGCTCTCCAGTACAGAGATAACGTTTTTTAGATTTTTAATTGGATTTATAATAATAAATATAAGTTTCATGAAAACAGGATATAAAATTAAGATGGTAAATAAAAAAGCGGTATTGGCTAGAGGTTTTTTTACAGCATTGGCAGTATTATTATTTTTTACGGTGATAGAGTACTCTACTACAACCAAGGCGAACATATATATAACCTGACATATCCTATATTTGTTACGATATTTGGACCGCTTTTACTGCCGGATGGAAGATGGACGTTAAAAAATATTGTAGGAGTAATTATAGCTTTTACGGGAATATTTTTGATATCTGGATTGGGCTTAGGAATGGTCAGCTGGGTAGATGGATTGAGTTTATTTATGGGATTTGTATCAGCGATTGGGGTAATTGCCCTGAGAAAAGCCCGGATAACAGATGATTCTAATACGATCTTATTTTACCTTATGAGCATAGGGTTAATTATAACTGTGATCCTATTTAGTCATCAATTTAAGGGGCCGACCTCGAGAGAAGGATTGCTTTTATTGGGAATGGGAGTGTTTGCTTATTTAGGACAATATACCGTAACCAATGGATTTAAATACGTGAAAGTGCTGGAGGGAAGTTTGATATCTTCCAGTAGAATATTTATAGCTACTATATGTGGGATCTTTTTTTTAGGAGAACCATTTAGTGAGACTATAGTAGGTGGAGGAAGTTTAATATTTATAGGGATAGTATTGGTGAGCCTAAAGGGGAAAGATAAAAAAAATAAAGAAATTAAAAAATAAAGAACTGGTTACGAATCAAGTCTAAAAGAAAAAATAAAAAGATTGGACACAGAGAACACCGAGGGGAAGTTACCCAGAGGAAAGACTAAAAGCTTTAGTCGCAGATTACGCAGATAGGGGCAGATTTCAACCATGAAAAAAATATTATATTAATTCGGCCAAAGGCCGTACAGGGGATGAGGAAAATTATATATAATTTGATACGGACAATGCTCTATCTTCCTTTAGGGATAGGAATGATATTTTCTAATAAGTTGAGAAAATTTGTAAAAAAAAGAATATTTCAAAATATAGACCTAGGCGAGAAAAAAGATACCATTTGGATCCATTGTGCATCGGTGGGAGAGGTTAATTTAGCGGAACCTATAATCAAGAAATTTTTAGATGAAACAAAAGAAAAAATTCTACTGACCATGATGACTGATACTGGGATGGGAACAGCCAAAAAAAAATATGCAGATGAGATCAGAGTAGATCTTTTATTTTTTCCTTTAGATGATTATTTTTGTATCAAGAAAATTTTGAAAAGGATAATTTTAAAAAAATTAGTGATCATAGAGACTGAAATATGGCCAAACTTAATCCTTTTATGTTCTGAAAAATCGGAAGTAGTTTTGATAAATGGAAGGATATCGGATAGGAGTATAGACTCATACACGAAAATAAAATTTTTACTGAGAAAGATATTTAAAGAGGTAGATATATTTATCATGCAGACTGAAAAAGATAAGGAGAGGATCATATCTTTAGGAGCTCCTGAGAGTAAAGTTTATAACTATGGGAATCTAAAATTTAATATTGAACTACCAAAATATGAAAAAAAAGAATTGGATGATTTAAGGAAAAAAATAAATGAAAAAGGCAAGATGATAATAGTAGCAGGAAGTACAAGGAGCAATGAGGAAGAATATTTGTTGGAAATTTTTGATAAGTTAGATGACTATCTTTTGATATTGGTTCCAAGGCATATAGAGAGAACGACAGATATATGTCAGAGGTTGCTACAAGGGTATAACTATCGAAGGTGGACGGATATTTATAAGGAAGAAAGAAGAGAAGGCGTAGAGATAATTCAAGAATTATCTAAGAATGATACAGAGATAATAATTGTGGATAAGATAGGGGAACTGCGTAAATTATATGCCATTGCAGACATAGCATATGTAGGGGGAACCATGGTAGATGTGGGAGGACATAGTTTACTGGAGCCGTTATTTTACAGGAAACCACCTATTTTTGGACCTTTTACTCAAAATGTAAGGAGTATTGCAAGGGAAGTGGTAGCTAGAGAGATTGGAATACAGGTGAATGGGGTAGAGGAGCTGTACAAGGCAGTTAAAAATTATGAATTAGAAAATAAAGCACTAAAAGATAGAGGCAAGGATGAAAGAAAAAATAAAATTGAGATAGAAGGCAGGATAGATAGGTTTTTTGAGGAGAATAGTCATGTAGTGGATTTGACTTTTAAAAAAATAATTAAAAGCTAGTTATGAATCAACTCTAAAAGAAAAAACTAAAAGGGGTCTGTCTCATATTTTGTGTAAACCTCCAAATCAGTGTAAACTACAATTACATTAATTTGGAGGTTTTTTTATGAGAAAAAGAAGAAAAGATTTATCCCCTGATGAATTAGCACGAAAAGAGCTAATTAGAGAATATCT
>NZ_JBAHZY010000090.1:0-6127 GCF_037132775.1 Psychrilyobacter sp. | reverse complement strand
TAAAGAATTATTACTCCTCTTTTTATAAAAGTTTTACATTAATTTTTAGAGTTTACACAAAACTTGCAACAGCCCCTGGTGGTGTGCTTGACAAGACTCACCGCCCTTTAATTTAAAATATTTGACCTCACGTTATTTTCTAATTTTTTCCATCATAATCTTAAGATCTTGTAAAATCGCCTGTAAATCTTCTTCATGTTCTGCTTCTTGCTCTAATATTTAAGAGCGAGGTTGTAAGTTACCATATCTTTATCTTTTGTAAAATCCATTAGATGTTTATATGCACTGATAGCACATTGTTCTCCAGCTATGTTTTGATTTAATATTTCTTCTACATAGGGATCTGAGGGTGTCATATATCCACAACAAGTTTCCTTTAGTAAAGCTGTAATGGTTCTCCTCCAAGCTGAATTATTCTGTCACAAATCCACTGTGCATGTGTAAGTTCTTCAGTAGCATGCTGTAAAAGTTCTACAACTGTAGCTTCTCTCAGAGGTCCTTTTACAATCTGAGCCCCTATCCAATATTGATAATATGCAAGTCACTCATCTGCAAATGCATTCTTTAATAACTTTATTAATTTATCCACATCTAGATCTACAATCTCTCTACCCCTTGTTCCCATGGGATTTACCTCCTTTTGTCTATAGCGTGATATTTTTTTAATTTATATAAGTTTTTGATAGATCTCTTAATGTATGCTCGACGAATTGGTCGGGCAGTTTGATTCTATGGATGAATCAGCTATTTTCTTTGCAACTTTGGCTACGTGTTCACCTTGGAAACGTGCGATTTTCAATTCATTTTCTGATGGTTTTCGGCTTCCATCTGCTCCTGCAAGGGTGGTTGCTCCATAGGGACTTCCTCCACTAATCTCCTCCATATTTAATATTTCCTGACATGAATAGGGAACTCCTACAACGATCATTCCATGATGGAACAGGGTAGTATGAAATGAAGTTATTGTCGTCTCTTGCCCTCCATGTTGCGAGGCTGTAGAAACAAATACACTTCCTACTTTCCCGATTAGAGCTCCATCCATCCAGTGTTGCCCTGTCTGATCCAAAAAACTCCTCATCTGGGAACACATATTCCCAAATCTGGTGGGGGTTCCAAAAATAATGGCATCATATTTCGGAAGCTCCTCAACCGATGCAATAGGAGCCTCTTGATCTAATTTAGCTCCTGCATTCCGTGCAGCTTCTTCAGACATAAGTTCCGGCACCCTCTTAATAGTTACTTCAACCTCATCAATACTACTAGCACCCTCAGCTACGGCTTTTGCCATAGTTTCTATATGACCGTACATGCTGTCATATAGGATCAATATCTTTGTCATTAGCATCCTCCTCATTTTTTTATTATAAAATCATCTATAGGTATATTAACTAAAAACAAAAAAATCCTTTTTAATTTTATGGAGGAGAATACTAATGAATATTTAGAAAAGGCGGGATGGAAAGTGAGGTAAGAAGAGATAAAAAAACGGGAAAATATAAAATTTTCCCGTTTTTTTAAATAAGACCTTTTTCAATTAGTTTTTTTCTAAGCTCTGTGTGGTCTGGAAGATGGATACCAGTAATTCCATACTCTTCAGCTTTTTCTATATTAACCAGTGTATCATCTATGAAAATTGTTTCTTGAGGGAGAAGATTATATCTGCTTAAGAGAATATCATATATTTTTGAATCAGGTTTTATAACGTTTACACCCTCTTCATATGAAACTACTCCTCCATCAAAATTTCTGAAGAATTCATATTTTTTAAAGATAGCTTCAAATGGAATTTTTGGAAAATTAGAGAGTATGTATAACTTGTAGCCATTATCTTTAATTTTTTTAACTAGCGGAATATTGAGACTAAGTTCTGTAAAAAAAGAGATTCTAGCATCTAGAATTTTTCTTACTGCCCCTTCTTTCAATCTGCCCTTAGCAACAATCTTTTTTATTGCCTGTTCTTCAGTTATTATTCCCCGATCTAGATCTAACCACTCATGTCCTTTGAATATATCATCTAAATAAATTTTTCTAGTCTCTTTATCAAGCCTCAGTTCTTCTAGGTAAGCTTCTGGGTCAAAGTTAATCAGTGCTCTTCCCAAATCAAATATCACATTTTTTATCATGGTTATAAAACTCCTCCTTATTTTGATATATTATCTTAGATGTTAAGTTTTCTTCCTCTAGATAAGAATTTAAATATAAGAATGGAAAGAACAGATATAATTGTCAGAATAGTTGAAAGAGCAGCAGCATTTCCAAAACTATCACGAATAACTTCTGTATATATTGCAACAGCAATAGTTCCTGTTTTTCCAGTATATAATATAATACTTGAACTCAGCTCATTGATAGTTGAGATCCAGCTAAGAATCAATCCGGAAAATATACCTGGACCCATCATGATAGCCGTGACTTTAAAAAATGTTTTCATAGGAGAAACCCCTAAATTTATAGAAGCTTCCTCTATACTAGGATCTATTTGATGTAATATAGCTGTTCCCGATCTCACTGTATATGCTAATTTTCTAATAACATAGGATACAATAAGTATAAACCCTGTTCCACTTAGAAGTAATGGTCTTTTATTAAAAGATACCAATAATCCTATTCCCAAAACTGAGCCTGGAATAACATATGGAAACATAATTAAAATATCTAGGATAGGAGCTAGTCTGTTTTTTTTCTTAAAAATAATATAAGAGAGAACAAGTTCTAGCAGTAACATAATCAATATAGATATAATAGAATATAGGAATGTATTATAGATATTAGAAGAAAGTTTATTCATAATATTATAATAACTATCTAAACTAAATCCTGAAACAAATAATGGTCCTCTAGTTTTAAGAAATGAAGTGTAGATAACAACTATTTGAGGTAAAAATGCTATAAATGATATAATACTTACAAATAGAGTAGCCAAAATTCTTTTGTTTTGTGTAAGTATAGCAGTTTTAGGTGGTCTAAGGGCATTCATCTTATAATTTTTCCTAGAAATAAAATACTTCTGAAGGAAAAGTACCATGGTAGAGCAGGCTACAACCACAACACTTAGAGTACTTGCAACAGAGGCGTCTCCACCCATTTCACTCATAAACTCATCATAGATCATAACAGGTAAAACTTTATATCCTTCACCAATTAACATAGGCGTTCCAAAATCAGCCAGAGATGTCATAAAGACCATAAGAGCTCCGGCAGTGATAGAAGGCATAACCAATGGAAAAGTTACTGTAAATAATCTCTGTAATCTATTCATACCTAAGTTTTCAGAAGCCTCCTCCAAAGAAGCATCGATACTATTTAGAGCTCCCGAAGTATAGATATATACATAGGGGAAAAATTTTAGAGTAAATACAATTACTATTCCTGTAAATCCGTATATAGTCGGCATAATTATTCCAAAAGGGCTCAGAAGATTAGTGATCCATCCGTTTCTTCCCAAGAGCAAGATACAAGAATATGCCCCGATAAATGGAGGAGACAGAAGAGAGATCATAATAACCAGATCTAAAAATCCTTTGAAATATATATTGGTTCTGCTCATAAAATAAGCTATAGGAATCCCTATCAAAGTAGCAAAAATAGTTGTAGTAAAACAAACAGCTAAACTATGCTTTAATGCATTGAAATAATAGGGTAAGGAAAAGAAGTCTACATAATTTTCCAAGGTTAATTTTCCTGTTGTAGAACTTACAAAACTTTGACTTACCAGTGAAAATGAAGGGTAGATTAAAAACAAAAATATAAGTGCCAAAGATGTAATGGAAACCATGTTCCAAAAGTTTAAATGTTTATTTATCTTCATTAACTTTCCTCACTTTTATTAAAATGTTTTCTCTTATCTTCAGGGAAAAATATTCCAACTTTATCTCCGATTTGTTTAATTTTTATATCTTTAGAAAACACTTTTACTTCTATCTTTTCACTATTTTCCAATTTAATTTCATAGGAAACACATTCACCCAAGAATGTAGTCAGAGTAACTTCTCCATTGATAGTTCCGGAATCGATATCTACAATTAAAATATCTTCAGGTCTCACAGAAAGAAGCTTTGTAGAGTCTCCTGTAAGTGCAGCGTCATAGATAAAGTTTGAAGTTCCTATAAAGTTAGCAACAAACGCATTGACAGGAAAGGAATAGATCTCTTCCGGAGTTCCAATTTGCTGAACTGTTCCTTTATGCATAACTGCAATCCTATCTGAAACAGCCAGTGCTTCCTCTTGATCATGGGTTACATAGATAGTTGTGATATTTAAAGAAGTCTGTAGTTTTTTTATCGTAGCCCTCATCTTAACTCTAAGTTTAGCATCTAGATTAGATAGAGGCTCATCCATTAAAAGAATCTCAGGATGGATAACGATAGCTCTTGCTAGAGCTACCCTTTGTTGTTGTCCACCAGAAAGTTCAGAAGGTTCTTTTGTTGCTTGATCTCTCATTTCAACCATATCAAGAGCGTTTAATACTCTTTCTTTTATCTTTATTTTAGAGACTTTTCTAGCCTTTAATCCGTAAACCACATTTTCAAATACACTCATATGAGGGAAGATAGCATAGTTTTGAAAAACCATTCCTATATTTCTTTTATGAGCTGGAGTATCGTTTATTTTATTACCGCTTATGATAATATCTCCAGAAGTGATCTCGTTAAATCCTGCAATCATCCTTAAAAGAGTAGTTTTTCCACAACCTGAAGGTCCTAGGAGGGTAAAAAATTCTCCTCTTTTTATATCTAAAGTAGCCTTATCAACAGCTACAAAATCATCGTATTTCTTAGTTATATTTTTAATGTTAACACCCATTTTTTATTTTACTCCTTTCCTGAAACTATATTTTTCCATCTTCTTACTATTTCTTTTTTATTATCTGAAGCCCAACCAAAATCATAGTCAACTAACTTGATATCCGAGAGTGGAAGCAAACCTTCTGGAGCAGCGATATCGCCTCTGACAGCTCTAATTTTAAAGTCTGTAGCTAAAGTTGTTTGAACTTCTTTACTTACTATATAATCTAAGAATAATTTAGCATTTTCTTCGTTTACAGCACCTTTGATTAAAGCAGCAGCATCAGGAACAGCAGAAGTACCCTCAGAAGGATATGTCATTTCAATTTGCCCACCAGCATTTTTATATTTAACAGCATTTTTTTCTAAAGTTAATCCGATAGAATATTCCTTATCTACGACACCTTTAGGAACACCAGAAGAACTTCCTAAAATTTTACCATCTAAATTTGCTACAAATTTCTTAATGAAATCATAACCAGCTTCAGTATCTTTTCCAAAGGCAGTTAATAGAGTCGCAGTGATAGTATAAGAAGATCCAGATTTAACAGGAGAAGCCATAGCTATTTTCCCTTTCCATTTAGGATTCGTTACATCGGCCCAAGAAGTAGGGATATCATCTCCAGTTACAAGATCGGTATTATAGATTATAACCATAGGTAATAGTGCGAAACCAAACCATTTATCTTCAGTATCTCTGAATAAAGGATCGATCTTATCGTGACTTGAAGTTTATATGGTGCAAAATATTCTTTAAATGAGTTAAGAGATTCAGCTCCTCCTCCCCAAACAACGTCTCCCAAAGGATTTACACTTTCAGCTTGGACTCTTTTAAGTATTTCTCCAGTTCCAACTCCAACGATATTAACCTTGATTCCTGTTTTTTCAGTAAAATTGTTTGTAACAGTAGTTAAAAGTCCAGATGGATGTGATGAATACACAGTCACCTCGTTACTCTTAACAGCAGTTTTAGCCTCTTCTTTTCCACAGGCTACAGCCAATAGAAGTGATATTTCCAGCATTAATTTTAAAATTTTCATATAATCCCTCCCTAGTAATGTTTTACAATAAGTCTACCTAAGAAATATAAGCTTCCCCAAGACAGGATAAAACCCTGGGGAACAGTATAATGGTCGTATAAATTCATACAAAGAGTGTTTAACCTTAAGCAAAAAAATAGGGTATAATTTAAGAAAACAATCTGGGGGATTTTGATTATGAATACACGAAAAACTTACTCTTCTAAGTTTAAATTTAAGATCGTTTTGGAAGCTTTTACAGAAAGAGAAACTTTACAGAAAATTGCTAATGATAATGAAATTGCACCTTCTCAAATAACTCGT
>NZ_JBAHZY010000054.1:0-6110 GCF_037132775.1 Psychrilyobacter sp. | reverse complement strand
CAATGTTGGAAAAAATGATAGTTGAAAAGGAAATAGTAATAAAGAAAATGACACAACTAGATGAAAGAATGTTAGAAACTCCCGACATCGTAGTGGAACAGACAAAATTAGAGATAAACAAAATTGGAACACAGATCATCTCTGCTTTCGGTTATATAAAGAAAACATTTAAAGAAAATTTACCTGAAGATTCCAAAGAGTTTCAAAACGTAGTAGAACTAGAAGATAGGATGGATATAGTGCAAGGGGAGATCGCCTCTATTAACTCCAAAGTTCTTAGTTTAGATCTAGAAGCATCAATCATAAAGAAAGCTAGAAAAAATATAGCTATCTCAGACCAATATGAATCTGTTACAGATTATATGAAAAGAATTGTATTTATCCATAAAAGATTATTGGATAACGATCAAATACTAAGTAAGAAAAGCTTAGAGGAATTGGAAAAAATCCATAATCTTACTGTAGATTTCTTTGACTATGTAGACAGTTCTTATAAGAACGAAAACTATAAAATCTTAGTAGAAGCTACTAAAAGATCGGCTGCTATCTCCAACCTATATAAGGAGATTAGGAAAAACCATCTAGATAGAATGGCTGAAACAACTAAGTCACCAATATTAGTTACAGGATATATGGATATATTAAATCACTATAAAAGATTAAGTGATCACTCACTGACAATAGTTGAAATATTAAATATATAACAAATGAAAAGAAGAATCCATATGGATTCTTCTTTTTTAAAATAATATTATATATAATAATGGTAAGATGAAAACAGTTAATAAACCAGCTACCCCAATGGCTAAACCGCTCATAGCTCCTTCAGTCTCTCCCATTTCTATGGCTCTTGAAGTCCCTACAGCATGACTGGCTGTTCCAATAGCTAGACCTTTGGCAATCTTATTTTCTATCTTTAAAATTTTACATATAAATGGTGCTAAAATAGCTCCTGATATCCCAGTTATCATAACCATCACCATAGTAATTGGAACAATACCTCCAACCTGTTTAGATAGCTCTATGGCTATAGGAGTAGTCAATGACTTTGATAGAGAAGATTTTATAATACTCAGATCCAGCCCTAAAGCTTTTCCTATAAGGGTACAAGATACAATAGAGGTAACAACCCCTGCAATAACTCCTCCTAATATAGGAATGAAGTGCTCTTTCAACAGATCTATTTTTTTATACAGGGGTACTGCCAAAACCACTGTGGCAGGTGCTAAAAAAAAAGATATTAAATCCCCGCCTTTTTTATAGGTCTCTAGCGGTATTTTAAAATATAATAATATAGAGATTATAATTGTAAGTGCTATTAATATAGGGTTCAGGATAGGCAGTTTAAATTTTTTATAGACCTCTAGTCCTATGATATAGGTAATAATTGTTAGACAAACTCCAAATAGCGGACTGTTTAATAATTCCATTATTTCCCCCTCCTATTTATCAGATATTGAACCGTAAGCCCTGTAATCCCCATGGTAATTATGGTAGTCAGTATCATAGTTATGAATATTTTCAACATATTTCCGCTGAGCAGATCTAAAGCAGAAATAAGTCCGACTCCTGGCGGGATAAAAAATATAGCCAGATTCAGCAAGATAGTGTTGGCTCCCTTTTCCACAAAATCTATATCAATTAATTTTTTTTCCAGCAAAATAAAAAATATCAGCATTCCAATGACTGGCCCTGGAAAGGGGAAATTGATAGATTTACTGATCATCTCTCCTAAGTAAGTTACCATAAATATAATGGCATATTGTTTTATCATGGTATATCACCTCGAGAATTATTATACCATAAAAAGATTCCATCTTTAATATGGACTTATAAAAATACATTTAATTTTTTTCTTTTACTAAGATAAATATTAATACTCGTAGATCCTTAGTGTAGATTAGTGGTAGAAAAGTTTTTAGATTTATTTTTCCTTCTAGAAATGTTAGTATTAGGAGTAAAAAATATATATAAGAGGAGAAAAATATGGGATTTAGTCATTTTAAAGACGGAAAAGCTGTTATGGTAGATGTGAGTAGAAAAGAGGATACCAGCAGAAAAGCTACAGCCTGTGGGAGTATAGAGGTTAATTCAGAAACTATGGATCTTATTGTTAATGGAGGAGTTAAGAAGGGAGATGTTTTAGGAGTAGCCAGAGTTGCGGCTATTATGGCTTCTAAAAAAACTCACGAACTTATTCCCATGTGTCATCCACTACTTCTTACAGGAGCCGACATAGATTTTGAAATAGATCAGGAAAACTTAGTCATATATGCTACAGGAACTGTTAAAACTAAAGGACAAACAGGGGTAGAGATGGAAGCACTCCAGATGGTAAGCACAGCATTATTAACTATTTATGATATGTGTAAAGCTATAGATAAGGAGATGATCATAGGAAGGATCTATCTGAAAGAAAAAACAGGTGGAAAGAGCGGTAAATTTGTTAATTCTAAGACCTAGTCTTTTTCTAATATAGAAATAATCATAGATATAAACTACTTATACCCATGATTTAGAAGGTGTATAATCACTTCAAGTCGACCACTTGAAATAAAAAAAGATCTTTTTTTATAAAAATATAAAATGAAATTAGGAGTTCGATGGATTTTTCCATTAAACGCCTAATAAATTTTTTTACTTATATTTTTTAAAGATTTCCTTTAATTTTACAACGCCATCTTCAATACTTTCAATCATAACTTCTGAATGATAGCTATGTTTGTTTAAACTTTTATTGTACATAGGATCATAGTATTCTATCATCATTTGACGAGCAGCTTCTCTAATTTTACCTTTTTCCACCAAGTCGATAAATTTACTGTGGGCACTACCATCCATATATCTTTTTAATTTTTCTGCAACTTCTAATAGATTTTCTTTCAACTGGTCGATTCCAGTGTAATCATCCATGATGATATCTAATCTCATCTCTATAGGAGCTTCCACTAAAATTTTCATTCCCACCTTCATTGTATCCCAAAATGGATCTGGAATATGAATAGGTCCTATCTTTCTGCTTTCCCCTTCTATCGTTATCACATTATTTTTTCTGTGTTTAACAGCATCATACAGTAGAGATTCAAAAGTTTTTTGACTCCTGTCCTGAGGTATCCCTATATGCCCAAAGTGGGAACCTCTATTTTTGGCTAATCCTTCTAGGTCTATAGTTTCAACGTCTCTTTTGTGTAATTCATTCAAGATCTTTGTCTTTCCTGTGCCTGTTTTTCCATGGAGAATTATCAGTGTAATTTCCTGAACTATACTTTCAAAATCTTCCATAATAAAAGCTCTATAAGATTTATACCCTCCGCTCAATCTAGCAGTCTTATATCCCATAGATTTAAAAAATGAAGTCATAGACCCACTTCTCATCCCACCTCTGGCACAGAAAAATATGATAGTATCGTATTCTTTAGATAGTTTGTTGATTTGTTTAGTGATATCTCCCAATCTTTTGGAGATGGCTTCTATGCCTAGTTGCTTAGCTTTTTCTTGAGATTCTTTTTTGTATGCAGTTCCCACCATGACCCTCTCTTCATCTAATAATACAGGTATATTAATGGTTCCTGGGATAGTTGACTCCTGATATTCTTTGGGAGTTCTTACATCGATTAAGATATAGTTATTTTTTTCTAATAATTCTTTATAATTTATTTCGTTTTTATTCATATCATCGTGTATATTGGTTTTCAAAAAATTCACCTTCCTCCCCTTATTATAACATAGTAGAGGTTAAAAGTTGATATGAAATATTTGTAATATATATATATATTACAAATATTTCATATCTTCTGTTTTTGTTCCACATTGAGAAAAGGTGCAAGGTTTACCATTGCATTTCATAACCCCTGCTACTCCTACAACTGTCGAGTTTTTATAACTATCCATTAAAACTACTGTATTTCCGCCTATCTTAGTCCCCTTGGCAATGGTAATATTCCCTAAAACCTTTGCTCCAGCACCAATTATAACGTTATCTTCAATAGTTGGATGTCTTTTCCCAGAATTTTTACCTGTCCCACCTAAGGTAACCTGATGGTAGATAGTCACATTATCTCCGATTATAGCTGTTTCTCCTATAACTACACCCATTCCATGATCTATAAATAGCCCCTTTCCTATCGCTGCCCCAGGATGGATCTCTATTCCTGTAAATAGTCTACCTATTTGAGACAATAGCCTGGCGAAAAAGAAAAATTTTCTTTTAAATAATCCATTGGCTATCCTATAGATAGAGATAGCATGGATAGATGGGTAGAGTAGAAAAACCTCTATATTAGATTTTGCAGCTGGATCTATATTTCTTATATTTTTTATATCATACTTTAAATTTTCAAACATTATTCCTCCAGATTCTATATAACTATTGCCTTATATACTAATGTGTTTCTGTAGATATGTCAAGAGAAATAGCTAAGGTTTAGTTTCCTAGACTATTTTTGTAAATACACCTGTAGAGATATACTTTTCCCCACCATCTGGAGCTACTGTTGCCACAATTTTTCCCTCTCCTAATTTTTTGGCTAATATTTTAGCAGCGGCGATATTGGATCCACTAGAGATTCCAAGATACAGGCCATCACTATCTAATACATTCCTAGTCATCTCATAAGCTGTTTCATCCTCTATGGTGATAACTTCGTCGATGATAGATGTGTCTAATATTTGGGGTATAAATCCTGCTCCAATTCCTTGAATCTTATGAGCTCCACCAGTCCCGCCGGATAAAACAGGGGATTTGGACGGTTCCACTGCTACAATTTTTATATTTTTATTACGTTCCTTCAAATATTTTCCTATTCCACCAAGGGTTCCACCAGTCCCTACTCCGGCTACAAAAATATCGATCTCTGGAAGTTCATCATAGATCTCTACTCCAGTAGAAATATAGTGTGTTTTTATATTGGATTTATTTTCAAATTGATTTGGAATATAGTATCTGCTGTTATCCTTTGCCATCTCATAGGCTTTATTGATAGCACCAGTCATACCTTTTGTAGGATCGGTCAATACTAAATTTGCCCCATATGAGCTTATTATATCCTTTCTTTCCTGACTCATACTAGAAGGCATAACCAAAGTTACTTCATATCCCATGGCTTTTCCAATCATAGCTAAAGCTACTCCCGTATTCCCACTGGTAGGTTCTAAAATAATATCCCCTTGTTGTAATTTACCATCTGTCTGGGCATCTACTATCATTTGATATGCCGCTCTATCTTTTATAGACCCACTGGGGTTAAATTTTTCTAATTTTACATAGATATCAGCCAGGCCTTTTTCTTTTCTTAATTTAACCATTGGAGTATTTCCTATTAATTCAACTATATTTTTATACATCTGATTACCTCCTGTTTTTCCTAAAAAATGCGTTAAATACTTATCTAAAATAATCTTATCATTAACCTAGTGTAGTAGTCAATAATTGTGTGATTTATTATTAAAAATTTTATCTTGACTTAGAGTGTCGGGTTTGATAAACTTACATTTGTTAATGTTATAAAAATAAAACTAAGATAAAGGCGGTAAAAATTATGAAAAATTATGTATGCGAAATATGTGGATATGTTTATGATCCAAAAGTTGGAGATGTAGAAAATGGAATAGAAGCAGGAACTAGTTTTGATAACTTACCTGAAGAATGGATCTGTCCTCCATGTGGAATAGGAAAAGACTCATTCGCAGAAGAAAACTAAATAAAAAATCCCCCCTAGAATATTTTAGGGGGGATTTTTTATTTAGGAAATTATAATCGTCAGATATTAGAAAAAACAAAGAAAGTTCTAACCAAGAAAAAAGATTTTATTATTGAACTCTCTGGGGCTGTTGTAAGTTTTATGTAAACTCTAAAAATTAATGTAAAACTTTTATAAAAAGAGGAGTAATAATTCTTTAATTATTGCTTCTCGTTTTTAATATATTAGAACTTTATTTTTTGTATGTCAATAGCAGAGTCTAAAATTAGTCTCTTTTAAAAGGTATATCTTAGATTATCACTTAGTTTAATCTTTCTTCAAAAAATATTTGTAATTGAGAGTAGATTACACCCCAATCTCTTCGGCGCCCAGTCCATTTCCTCATGATATCCATCGTAGTAAGATAAAGAA